>NZ_JBHWPL010000019.1:0-7314 GCF_043424875.1 Trueperella sp.
GGCTGGTCAGGGCTGGCGTGCCGGCGCCGGGCGGCCGGCTGGTCCGGCCGGCGGCAGCCGACCCAGAAAGAGCTAGACCTCGACGAGGATGGTGAACGGCCCGTCGTTCACGAGCTCCACGTCCATCATGGCCCCGAACTCGCCGGTCTCCACGGGCAGGCCATACCCGCGCACGGCCTCCACGAGCTGGTCGAACACGGGCTGAGCCACATCGCCCCCGGCCGCCTTGGACCAGCTGGGCTTGCGCCCCTTACGCACATCCGCGTACAGCGTGAACTGCGAAACGAGCAACACGGCCGCGCCGGACTCTTCGGCGGAAACCCGCGCGCCGACGTCGTCGGAACCGTCCGGGCCGCGCAGGAGCTTGAGCTGGGCAATCTTGCGGGCGGTCTTGTCGATCTCAGCGGGCCCGTCCTCATGAGTCACGCCCACGAGCACACACAGCCCCGCCCCGATCTGGCCAACAACGCGCCCGTCCACGGACACGCTCGCGCGCTTCACGCGCTGAATGACGCTCCGCACTACCAACCACCTCGCGACGATCCGCGCCGCGGCCCACGATCCGTCCAGCGCGGACCCATCCGCTGCCGCTCCGGACCGAGGTAAAACACCGCCGCAATCAGGAATCCGAGGCTCACCCAGCCGGCAAGCGGGAACCAAAACCGCATCACCCGCACGGCGAAGTAGAGCAGGCCGCCGCCACCCAAGATCCCGAGCCAGAAATTCCTCGACTGACCGGCGAGCTCAAACTGGCGCGCCGGCCGCGCGAGCGCGTCCACGAACCCCCACACGAACAGGCCGGTCAGCACGAGCGGCAACACCGTATAGATCAGCATCGACAGCAACGAACTCGCCCTACCGTCCGCCGAGGCCGCCGCGGGAGCTGCCAAAGCCGCCCGCGCCGCCGTCGCTGCTTCCGGGCCCACCGGCGCGGTTGCCGCGGCGCAGCCCCTGACCGGGGCGTTCCGACGGCGACGCCGAAGACTTCCCCTCGCGCGCCACGATCGGCTCCTGCACGGCCTCGAAGGCGCCGACGTGCAGCTGGGCGTCGTCGGCGGTGTTGCGGCGCAGCAGCGCGAGCGCCACCGGCCCCTCCTCGGAGTCGCGCGCCACCGAGGTCAGCTTCCCCACGACGCGCTCACCGAGCATGACGTCCGACCCCGGCTCGGGCAGATCACCCTCCGGCCCTTCCAAATACAAGTACGTCAGGCGCCGCGGCGGCTTGCCTAGATTCACGAGCTTGGCCACCGTCTCCTGCCCGCGGTAGCAGCCCTTGTCCAAATGGACGGCCGTACGCAGCCAGTCGAGCTCGTGAGGCAGCACCTGCTCAGCCGCCTCCGCATTCGGGCGCGGGCGCCAATCCGCGATCCGCTTCGCCTCCCACGCCGTGATCCCCGCCGGCACCATGCCCGCCGCGATCAGCGTCTCCACAATCGGTTCATCCTTCGCGACGACGATCAAGGTTCGGCTCGAGTTCTTCGCCGGGTGTTCCTCGTCGCTCACGCCGTAATGCGCTCCGCCGGGCAGCGTGCGCGGCCAGGGATCTTCCCAAACGACGCTCGCGTGCGCGAGGGCCTGCTCCGACAGCTCGGCCGCGGGCACCATCACGCCGACGACGTCGAGGTCCGGCGTCTCAATCTCCACCCGCATGCGGAAGACCATCGAGTCGAGAAAATCGACAAACGGCTGGGATTGGCCGTGGTCGAGGATGAACCAGGTGCGCTCGCCGTCGTCGATCACTGCGGCCGCGAACTCGACGTGACCGTTCGGGTCAAGCAGCATCATCTCCGAGGACTCCCCCACCGGCAGCGACGTGAAGTCGCGCGTGGTCAGGTTGTGAAGCCACGTGGCGCGGTCGGCGCCCGAGACCGTGACGACCTCAAGGAATGACAGATCGGTAAATGCCTTGCCCGCCGCGAGCTGGTTACCCTCGGCGAAGGGATTGGAGTAATGGTCGGGAACGTCGAGGTTCTCGTCCATGACTGCGCCCGGCAGCGAACGTGCGATTTTCACTAGTCGGCCTTCTCCTGGTTGGCGTGCTTGTCCGTGTTCCCGTAGATTCCCACGCCCCAGTGTGAGGGGCTGTGGTCGTTGTCTTCTTCGGATTCGATGGCCTGCTCGGCGGTTCCTTCCGCCTGATCAGCGGCCTGCTCGCCGGCTTCCTTGGCGGATTCCTTCGTGGACTCGGAGTCGCTGGTGTCCTTGCCACCATAGAACTCGGTGCCCCAATGCTTCTTGTCACTCATCATGTCTCCTCGGTGTTGGTTGGCTGGCGGTTATTCGCCGTCTGGCTGTGATTCGTTGCCTGGCCGTTATTCGCCGGCTGGCTGGCTGTGATTCGTTTCGGGGTCGACGTCGGCATCGAACTGACGCGACAGTCGCCCGGCTAGGTAGCTGCGCATCTCGAAGCCGAAGGCCTCCATGTCGTAGGCGTAGAAGAAGTCGGAGGCGACGTTGCCGCCCACGAACTTGGCGGCCTGGAGATCCGCAGCGGCGCCAGAGCGGACGATCGTATCGGAAATCATCTGCATGCGCGGGCCGGAAATGAGGCCGACCCACAGCTGGGCCGTCCCCGTGGGCGAGGCAACCGTAGCCTCCAACTCCGCCGCGCCATCCTCGCGCGCCGGCGCCTCGGGGTTGACGCGGATATAGCCGGTCTCCGTCTGCCACAGCCGCTCCTTCGTGAGCGTATCGTACGTGGCCTGCCCGGACGCCTCCTTATCCACAGCGCTCGCCGGTTCGTGTGCCAGCCATATTCGCGAGACGAAGCGTACGTACGGGCCGGCGTCGACGGCGTCGATCGTCAATTCGTGGACGTACGCGGCGGCCTCAATGTTGTCGTACTCAAGGACTCCCCCGCCGTGCCACGTGTCAATGAGCCACGCGAGCGGATAGTTTTCGGGAGCGAGATTCTCGGGAAGTCGGATAGCCATACCACTAGGTTAGAGGAGAATGACGGTGAGGATGTATCCAATCACGCCGAGCGAACAGTGCGGAACCAGCGATTTCGTGACGCCTTGGACCCACGAGAGCGGGCGCTCGAAGGCGTCCAGGCTGCGGCGGACAACCGCGTAAAACAGGCCAACGATTACCCCGATGAGCAGGCCCACCCAGAAGGGGCCGCCCAGGAGGTAGGCCGCCACGCCGCCCACGATCACCGCGTTGAGCGTGCCGAGCCAGTTCGCTTTATCCGTGTCGAAGCCGTGGAAAAGCGCGGTGACGGCGATCGTGATGGCGATTGTGAGCCCGACGACGACGCCCGGGTCTGCGCCCGTATTGCTCGAGCGTTCCCATGCGCCACCCACGTGCACCCAGAACGACGCCGTAATCATCAGCATCGCACCGGCGGCCGAGGCGGAAATGTGTTCGATGAGGTGGATGCGGCCGTCGCGGCGGAGCATCTCGCCCACGAAGCTGAGGAAAATCGCGCCGACGGCCACGAACATTGTGGTGGTCAGCGTGCCGAAATAGGCGGCCGGGAGCGCGGCGGCAAGCGTGAGGAGCATGACGACGCGCGAGACGCCGCGGTTGGTTAGGCCAAGGAAGACGGGCCAGCCAGGGATGATCGCGAGGCAGAGCGCGAGAACCGTCAGGGCCGAGTTGAACGCGCCGAAGCTGACGCCGAGCGCAAGAAGTGCGGAAAAGAAGGCTCCGATGGAAGACCAGACGAGAGGCGGGCGCATGCCCACCGACGGGCTCGCAGGGTTTTCGCGGTCAAAAAGCAGGTGCACCAGTGAATGGTCGCGGTTAGGTTCTGGACCCTGCGTGGACGGAGTCATAGCCAACAGTGTAACTCCCCAAACTCCGGTATTAGGACTTTACCAATCTTTTCGCGGGTTGTGGCGGTTTTAACGCCGTTTTGACAGACGTGCACAGGCGGTGATCACACTAGGAAAGCGTGCGAAAAACAAGGGGTGACATCCAGAATCTTGTGGGTTAGGCTGGAGCCAAGACACCGGATCGCGAAAGCCCCGGGCTCCAAATATATGCCGCTACGAGCGGCCTTCGCGCCGACAGGCGCTCTCGGGTTCGGTGTCCTAAACGTCAAGGGCCGCACCCACGGGTGCGGCCCTTCCTCGTCGCTACTGCGCCTCAGCGACCTGCGCGGACGCCGCGGCATCGGACCAGGCGTCACCGCCGACGTCGCCGGGAAGCCCTGCCTGCTCGGGCACAAAGACGGGCGTCAGGTACCGGCCCTCGGACCCGTCGCTGCCAACGACGCTCACGTAGCCGCGCTCCTTGATGGTGGCGAGCTGGCGCTCGTAGTCCTTGAGCGCGGCGATCACCCAGCCGGAGAGCGAAAGTACGCCGAACAGGTTGAGGATCGTCACTACGAACATCGCCAGATCCATGAGCACCCAGACGAAGGTCAGCGCGAGCACGGCGCCCACGAAGGAGAAGATCACCTGCGAGGCGCGCGCCATCATGTGCACACCCTTGCCGGCCTTGAGGAACACGAGGTTCGCCTCGCCGTACGCGTATGCGCCGAGGATCGAGGAGAAGCCGAGGAAGAAGATCATGATCGCCACGGGCCAGGCCATCCAAGAACCGAGCGTGTCCGTGATCGCTTGGGTGGTGAGGTAGCCGGAGGCATCAGGCGTGGTAGTCAGGTCGAGGACGCCCGATGTGAGGATGATGAATCCCGTGGCAGACGAAACGAGCATCGTGTCGACGAATACGCCAAACGACTGGATCAGTCCCTGCTGGACCGGATGTGCGACCGTCGCAGTTGCGGCGGCGTTGGGGTTTGTGCCCATGCCAGCCTCGTTCGAGAACAGGCCGCGGCGCATGCCGTTGATGAGTGCGGCAACCACTCCTCCGGCCGTTCCAGCGACCGTCTGGCGCAGCCCGACGGCGGAGAGAAAAACGTCGGAGAAGAATGTGGGCAGTGCCTGGACGTTCACGACGATGACGGCGAGCGCGGTAACGAGGTATACGAGGGCCATCGCGGGGGCAATGATTTCCGTTGCCCGGGCAACGCCGCGGACGCCACCGAAAACGACGACGGCGGTCAGGCCAGCCACGATGAGTCCGGTAACCCACGGCTCAACTCCTTGGGAATTGGCGAGCACGCCGGCGATCGTGTTCGACTGAACCATCGGCATCGCTACAGTCATGGAGAACACCATCGAGACCGCGAATGCGGTCGCGAGCGGGCGCGACTTCAGGCCGCGCAAGATATAGGTGGCGGGACCGCCGCGAAACGTGCCATCCGGGTGGCGCCTCTTAAATAGCTGCGCGAGTGTTGCTTCGGCGAATGCAGTGGACATGCCTAATAGCGCAACCATCCACATCCAAAACAGGGCGCCCGGTCCGCCGAGAATAATCGCGAGAGCCACGCCCGTGATATTTCCAATGCCGATGCGCGTGGCCATGCCGATGGCGAAAGCTTGAAAAGACGAGATGCCTCCGTGCGCGCCCTGGCGCGAATTCAGCACATATCGCGCCATGTGCACGAAGTGGCGGAACTGAAGGCCCTTCGATCGAAGCGTCAAGTAGATACCCGTTCCTGTGAGCACCGCCAACATGATCCACGTGTACAGCCAGTCGCTCATTCCTGCCAACGTGCCGGTGAGTGGTCCTGTGATCAAGTCAAGCCATTGCTGAATCTGTTCCATAAGAAGGTCCTTTCACGTCGAGTTCGCACGGAATCGGGAACGCTGACCATTTGCCAGATCCATATTCGCGCGGGCGACGACTAGCATCCACACATGTGCATGTCAGTTAGTATTCGCGCGATAGTGTGCCATAAGGCCCGAAAAAGTGACGTATGTGCCACCACCTGGAATTTGCCCCACGGCAGTTGGGCTGACCAACCTGATAGGGGCTTTGCGCCAGTGTTCACCCTGCCGTAATCTAGGCCTAAGAGTCGGATTACGCCTCGTTCACTCAGCGCGGTGCCGGTTCCATTCCATTACACACTTAAGTTCAGGCGGAGGCACGAGCCCCATGGTTAGTTTGCTGGGCCGTTTCAGCGGCACGCACGAAGTACAAGAGCTTCTCAACGAACAAGCATCACATCTTGTTCGATCAGCAAAAGCCCTAGCGGAGATGGTCAGCGCGGATTCCAAGACCCGCGAGGAACTCAACATTAAGCTTCACGAGATTGAAAACGAGGCCGATACAGCGTCCCACAAGGTCCTCCACGAAGTCGGCACTCGATTCGTACTTCCCTATGACCGTGGCGATCTCATCCACCTCACCGGCAAGATCGACGACTGTGTGGACTCAATCGACGAGGCTGGAGACAACCTGGTGCTCTACCGCATCGGCGAAGTTCCGGAGAAGATCCACGAGATGACGGACATTATCGTCCAGTGTGCTGAGCACTCCGTCGTCGCTATAAAGAAGCTAAAAAAGATTGAACCATCGATCCGCACCGAGTGGCTCGAGATCAACAATCTCGAAAACCGTGCCGACGGACTCTACCGCGAACTCATTCAAGATCTGTTCGAAGGGGACTCCACCCCGAAGGAGCTCCTATCGCGCAAGATTGCCCTCGATCGATTCGAAAAGGCGGTTGACAGGTTCGAGGAGCTCGCCGCCGCGATTGAGCTTCTCACGCTAAAGGAGTCCTGATTTCATGGACCCGATCCTGACGATGGTCATTATCACCGTCGTGATCGCCCTCGTCTTCGACTACACGAATGGGTTTCACGACGCAGCCAACGCCATCGCAACCTCGGTGGCAACCCGCGCGCTGACTCCGCGCATCGCTCTTCTCATGGCTGCGGTCATGAACTTCATTGGAGCCCTGCTCGGCACGGGCGTGGCAGAGACGATCGGCTCCGGCATTGTTGAGATCTCATCTAGTGATGGGATGAACGGCCTCATCGTTGTGCTTGCTGGCTTGCTCGGCGCCGTGGCTTGGAACCTCATCACCTGGTGGTTTGGTCTCCCATCGTCGTCATCGCATGCCCTTATCGGAGGTCTCGCAGGCGCCGGCGTTGCTGCCGCATTCACAATTCATTGGAACGTGATTGGCTCGAAGGTCATTCTGCCAATGTTCATTTCGCCGATCGTGGGCTTCTCGCTGTCCTACGGGCTCATGAAACTCCTCCTGCGGATGTTCAAGAATGCGCCATACAAGCGGACAATGAAGCGTTTCCGCATCGCCCAGACGATTTCTGCTGCCGCGATGGCTCTCGGCCATGGCCTGCAGGACGCCCAGAAGACGATGGGCGTGATCGTCATCGCGCTCGTTGCAGGTGGCTATCACCAGGGCACGTCGATCCCACTGTGGGTGAAGCTCGCTGCCGCTGCTGCCATTTCGATGGGTACCTACGCGGGCGGTTGGCGCATCATGAAGACCCT
>NZ_JBHWPL010000020.1:0-12770 GCF_043424875.1 Trueperella sp.
CCCACCGGCGGCGTGATCACGCCAACCGAGAGGTTCATGACGACCATCGCACCGAAGTGAACCGGGTGCACACCCAGCTCCGTCACAATCGGCAGGAAGATCGGCACGAAGATGAGGATTGCCGGGGTCGGATCCATGAACGTACCAACGAGGAGCAGGATGATCATGATGATGATCAAGATGCCCGTCTTGGAGTCCGTGATCGAGAGCAGTCCGCTTGCGATCATGTCCGGGATACGAGCGAACGCCATGACCCAGGACAGGCCCGAGGACACTGCCACGAGAAGCATGACGACGGCGGTCGTGCGCGTCGCGTTCACGAGAATGCCTGGCAGATCCGAGATCTTGATGTTCTTGTAGAGGAACCCGAGGATCAGACAGTAAACCACGGCGATGGCCGAGGATTCAGTTGCGGTAAAGAGTCCGCCGAGGATACCACCGATGACGATGATGATCATCAACAGCGACGGGAAGGCACGCCACAGGGTGATGCCAATGACCTTGGCCGAGGGGCGCTCGTCCGGCTGGACGACGTTGCCCTTCTCGTAGCGGTAGTACAGCAGCACCGCCACGCTCAGACATGCGATAATCCACAGGAGGCCCGGTCCGACGCCGGCCATGAACAGCGCGGCAATCGAGGTCGAGGAGACCAGCGAGTACACGATGAACGTGTTCGACGGCGGCAGGAGCATGCCCGACGGCGCAGATGCGACGTTGACGGCCGCGGTGTAGGCGCGCGAGTAGCCATCCTTGACCATGCGCGGGTTCATGATGGTTCCGATAGCGGAGGCCGCGGCAACCGCAGCGCCCGAGACGGATCCGAACAGTCCATTGGCCACGACGTTTGTCTGGGCCATGGCTGCTGGCAGCTTGCCAACGAGCACCTTGGCTGCGTCGATGAGGCGGGCGGCGATACCGCCCTGATTCATTAGGACTCCCGCCAAGATAAAGAACGGGATCGCTAGCAGCGAGAACGAGTTAACGCCGGTGAACATTCGACCCGCGATGGACATGGCGGCCACATCTGGGGCCATGACGGCCATTGCGGCGACGACGGTCGGCAGACCGATTGCGATAGCGATCGGCACCGAGGTGGCGATTAGGACGATGATTCCAATGAGCAGGATCAGACCTGCGGCAGCTGTAGGTGTCACTTGTCTGCTCCCTTCTGACGGTCGGACTCATCTACGACGTCGACCTCGTTGTCGTAGGTCACGTGTGCCTTCTTGGCTTCGTCCTCGTCCTCGATAAACTCGCCTTCGTCGTCGAGCCTGATCTCCTCTTCGGCTTCCTTGGCCAGCTCTTCGCCTTCGGCGGCGGCCAATTCGGCTTCCGGAATCGGGTAGTTCGATTCGCGCCCGGCCGAGATCTCGATGATGTGGTAGATCGCGTAGAGGGCAATAGCGACGCCGGCAATCGGCATCACGAGGTAGACCGAACCGATGTTGATGGGCAGTGCCGTCAGGTTCTGTGACCACGCGTTCATGGCGGCGCTCCAGCCACCCCACACGAGAGCAATCAGCGCGAAGACGAGCGAGACGACGT
This sequence comes from Trueperella sp., assembly GCF_043424875.1. Classification (NCBI taxonomy): domain Bacteria; kingdom Bacillati; phylum Actinomycetota; class Actinomycetes; order Actinomycetales; family Actinomycetaceae; genus Trueperella; species Trueperella sp. Next base: position 1,546 of record NZ_JBHWPL010000020.1, read on the forward strand.
GCGTCCAGATCGCGAAGCCGCGCTCCTTCTTCTCGTCGAACTTGCGGGCGACGAACTCAACGGCCATGTGGCCGCGTTCGCCGTATGCGAGTGCGGCGCCCAGGAAGGACAGCCACACGAACAGCATCTTCGCCAGCTCTTCCGACCAGGTGACCGGCGAGTTGAGAACGAGGCGGGAGAAGACCTGCCACGTCGTCGCCAACACCAGCAAGGTGAAGAGAATGGCGGAAAGGACCTGCAGGATACGGTTGAGACCGTTAAACACAGCGTTCATTAGTTACCGCTCCCTTCTGTGTCTGCAGAGCGGATCGCCTGGAAGAGGTTCTTCTGGTAATCCGTGGTGACGTACTGGTCGACGATCGGCTGGAGCGCCTCGTTGAAGGCGTCGTGGTCGACCTCGTGGTAGGTCGCCCCACCAGCTTCGGTCTCCGCCTTGGCCGCTTCAGTTTCCTCTTCCCACAGCTCGGTGTGGTAATCCATCGAGTCGTACCATGCCTCGTACAGCAGCTCGCGGTCTGCCTCGGGCATGGCCTGGAGCAGATCGTGACGCATGATCATGTAATCCAAGCCCACAAGGTGGGTGGTGTTGGACAGGTAGGGCGCAACCTCGAAGTGACGGACGGTCAGGTACGAGACGATGTTGTTCTCCGCACCGTCAAGGACGCCTGCCTGCAATGCCGAGTAGACCTCGCCGTAGGACAGCGGCGTTGCCGATCCGCCCATGAGCTCGATCATCCGGATATGCATGTCGGATTCCTGCACGCGGATCTTCTGACCTGCGAGATCTTCCGGTGTCGTGACCGGGCCGAACGTGGTGTAGATGTGGCGCTCGCCCTGGGTGTAGCCACCCAACACGGTGATGTTCTCGTCTTTTTCGAGCGAGGCAAACAGATCGCCAACGATCTCCGGCTGTTGGAGCACGTCGATCTGGTGCGCGATCGAGCTGAACGTCGTCGGCATGTTCAGCACTCGGAAGTCGGTGTTGACGTTCTCGAGCTGCGTACCCGAAACGATTGACATTTCGATTGCGCCGGACTTCACCATCTGCAGGACTTCCTGCTGGGAGCCAAGCTGCTCGTTCGGGAAGACCTCGACCACGTAGCGGCCATCTGTCTTCTCGTTGAGATCTTCAGCAAATGCTTCAAGTGCGATAAAGGACGGGTGGCTCTCAGTTTGGTTCAGAGCAACCTTGAAATATGAGACGGTGTCTTCTTTACCGACGCTGTCCAGTTTAATACCGCCAAAACCGGAACATCCGGTGAGGACAAGTAGTGTACTGGCGAGCACGGTGAGAAGCCTCCAACGTTTCGTCATTGGAACTCCTTAATGTGAACTGACTGCGCAGTCAGAATCACGCGTGGGTGTAATGCGTTTCGCAACGCTGCGGTAACGCTCGCAATGCCCACCCTAGTGGTGAAATTCGCGAGATGACCCGAGCTTAGCAAGTCCCCAGCGAGTCCATAAGAGCCAGACTCAAGGCTCTTTTTGCCGGAATTCACGGCGGAAAACTCGCGGTCGGCGGCCAAAACCGCGCCATCTCGCGGGAATCTCCCGCTCGATCTCGATTTATATATGCAAAACGCTCGTTTATGCACCAAACCACATTTTCAGCAAATGTCGGACACAAGTCCCAGCCGAATCGGACATTCTCGGCGCGCGTGTTCGTGTGAGCAAAATTAATGTTTATCTTTGTGAAACGAAGCGATATTCTTGCCCCAAGGTCATATCCTTAAAACAGATCGGGTCACTGAGGATCCGTCACCTCGCCACTTGGCAGGCCCCACCCACAGGAAGGCACCCATGAAACTCCAGCCGCATCCGGATCGCCTGTTCCCGGCCGATCCCACCACCCGCGATATCGCTCGTCAGCTTCACGACACCATCAAGGATGAGCCCATCATTTCCCCGCACGGTCACGTGCCGCCGGAGTGGATCGCGGAAGATACTCCGTTCAAGGATCCGACGTCGCTCCTCATTACCCCCGACCACTACGTCAACCGCATGCTCCACAACCACGGCATCTCGCTGTCCAAGCTCGGCGTGGGTCAGGAGGACTTCTCGGAGGAGGATTCGCGCAACGCGTTCCGCCTGCTGTTCAAGCACTGGTGGCTTTACCGCGGCACGCCCGTGAAGTACTGGATGGAAAACGAGCTCTACGACTACTTCGACATCCGCGTTCGCCCCTCGGAAGAGACGGCCGACGAGATTTATGACGCGATCGCCGAAAAGCTCGACGAGCCCGAGTTCCGCCCGCGCGCACTGTTCAAGCGCTTCCCGCTGGCATTCTTGGCGACGACGGACGATCCGGTTGACGACCTGCGCTACCACAAGCAGATCAAGGACGATCCGGATTTCGACGGCGAAGTGCGCCCGACCTTCCGCCCTGACAAGTACCTCGAGCCGGCCCGCGAGGATTGGCCCCAGCTCATGAAGGATCTGTCTGAGGCTTCGGGTGTGGACACGACGACGTGGGCCGGCTTCAACGAGGCCATGGCCAACCGCCGCGCGTACTTCAAGGAGAACGGCGCGATCTCGACCGATCACTCGCACCGCGATCCGGGCACGGCCCGCCTCTCGGACGCCGACGCCGAGCGCATTTACAAGGATGCACTGGCCGGCAAGGTCTCGCAGGAGGACGCGGACGCCCTGCGCCGCTCGATGATGTACGAGCAGATCCGCATGGCAACCGAAGACGGTCTGGTCATGACGTTGCACCCCGCCGTCTACCGCAACCACCACACGCCGACCTTCGAAAAGTATGGCGCGGACGTGGGCACGGACATCCCGCTCAAGGCGGAGTTTGCCAATAACCTGCAACCCGCGCTCGCGGACTTCGGCTCCTCGGAGAACCTCCACCTCATTCCGTTCACGATGGATGAGACCGTCTACTCGCGCGAACTTGCTCCGCTCGCCGGTTTCTACCCGTCAGTGTTCATCGGTGTGCCGTGGTGGTTCATTGACGCGCCCGATGCGATTGCTCGCTTCCGCAGCGCGATTACCGAGACCGCCGGATTCACGCGCACGTCAGGCTTCATTGATGACACGCGCGCGTTCCTGTCGATCCCGGCTCGCCACGACGTGGCTCGCCGCGTGGACTCGGGTTACGTGGCACGGCTCGTGGCCGAGCACCGCCTGGACATGGACGAGGCCGTCGAAGCAATCTACGAGCTCACGGTGAAGAACCCGATCCGCGCGTTCAAGCTCGGGGACGTCCTCGGCAAGTAACGCCACCGGCCGCTTGGCGCCTCTTGGCATCAACGCTCAGTGGCATCAACGCTCAGTGGCCGCAATAATCAGCGGCCTCCTACGTAAGGGCGCATGCCCGTGCGGGAGGGGAGTTAGCTCCCCTCCCGCTGTGGTATCTGCATTTCGCTCTCGTCGTATTCATAGCGAAGAACGGGCGATTCCCCCTACGGTAGTGGTGTGCCTGATCTATTAAGCGACATATTGATGGTCCTGCTCTTCACTGCGATTGGCGGGATGTTTGCCGCGTCCGAGATTGCGCTGGTCACCCTGCGCGAGACCCAGATCGAGTCCATGGCAGCCCGCTCCAAGGCCGGCCGCAAGGTCAAGGAGCTCACGAAGGACTCGAATCGATTTCTTTCTGCCGTTCAGATCGGCGTGACGCTCGCCGGATTCTTTTCGGCGTCGTTCGGCGCCTCGCAGATCTCGCCCTATCTCGAACCCGTCCTTGAAGGCTGGGGCATGAGCCCGGGAGCCGCAGGGGCAACCGCGTTCATCGGGATCACGCTGGCGATCTCCTACCTGTCGATCGTGTTCGGCGAGCTCGTCCCCAAGCGCCTCGCCATGCAGAGCGCCGAGGCGTTCTCGCTCATTGCCGCCTACCCGCTGAGCATTATCACCACACTCCTGCGCCCGGTCATTTGGTTCCTCGGGGTATCGGTCAACACGGTGTTGCGGCTGCTCGGCCGGGATCCCGACGAGATTCGCGAGGACATGGACGCCGAGGAACTGCGCGGTTACATCGCCGGATTCGAAGCGATTCCGAACCGCGAGCGCCGAATGGTCGTCGAGCTCCTGTCCGTCGGCGAGCGCACGGTCGCCGGGATCATGACCCCGCGCACCGAGATCGAGTTCCTGGACGCGGGCACCCCCATCGCCGAAGCCCAGCGCCTCGTCACCGAGCTGGGATTCTCGCGCTACCCGATTCGCGGCGAGACGGAAGACGACGTGCTCGGGTTTATCCACATCCGCGACCTCATCAACCCGCCCGCCGAGACGGCGAGCATCGGCGATCTCGTCCGGCCCGCCCTGTTCTTTCCCGAGCAGAAGTCAGTCATGAGCGCGCTCACCGAACTGCGCGCCAAGGGCACGCACCTGGCGATCGTCGTCGACGAATACGGCGGAACTGACGGCCTGATCACGCTCGAGGACGCCGTCGAGGAATTCGTCGGCGAAATCCAGGACGAATACGATCCCGCGCCCACGCTGGCCTTCGACCCGGCACACGGCGGCGAGGTTCCGGGCCTGCTCGGCCGCGCTGACTTCCACAAGCACCTTGGCCGCACGCTGCCCGACGGCTCGTTCGACACGCTCGCCGGCTTCATGGTCATGGAGCTCGGGCACCTGCCGAAGGTCGGCGAGTCCGTCACCTTCGAGGACCTCCGCCTGACGGTGAAGTCCCTCGATGGCCGCCGCATCGACCGCGTGACGGTCGAGGTCGAACCAGACGCATCCACCACTACCCCAGCAACCACCACTGAAAGGTCGAGAGATGATTGAAATCGCAGTTCAAGACGTCGAGGGCGCCCGCATCGCCCACGCACAAGGCGCCGACCGAATCGAATTGTGTTCGGCGCTCGGCGTCGGCGGCCTCACGCCGTCGCTCGCCCTGACCGAGGCCAGCGCCCGCGTCGGGATTCCCGTCCACGTGCTTGTGCGCCCGCGGCCCGGCGATTTCGTTTATAACGACGACGAACGTGCGATCATCGAGCGCGACGTGCGGCTGGCGATTCGCGCGGGTGCCGCCGGGGTCGTGGTCGGTGCACTGACGGAGGGGTCTCGCGGCCTCGATGCGGATGCCATTCAGAGTTGGGCTCGCGCGGCGCGGGAGGAAAATCCCGACGCCCACGTGACCATTCATCGCTGCGTGGACGTGCTTCTTGGCGAGGGCATCTCGCCTCGCGAACTCGCCGAACAGATCCAGGCCATCGGTGGCCAGCGCGGTGAGAGCGCCGACGGGCAGGGAACTCGCGTCAACCGCGTGCTGACCTCGGGCGGCGCGCCCGCGGCACGTGAAGGCACGCAGCCTCTCATGGAGCTTCAGTCGGAGCTGTCTGGCTTGGCTTCGGGAGAATCGGACCTCGTGGTGGTCATGGCCGGCGGCGGAGCGGCTCCCGATGACGTGGCCGGCTTACGCGAGGTGGGCATCGACGACGTTCACCTCTCCGCGCGCGCCCAAGCCGAGACCGGCCCGACCGGGCCAGGTGGCGGAACCTCCACGCGTGACGTGACGGATCCGCAGATCGTGGCGGCCGCCGTCGCCGCAGATCGCGCCTAGGCGCCCTTCTTCTTCGCGCTGCTCTTCTTGCTCTTGCTGGAGCCGCTCTTACTGGAACCGCTCTTGCCGGAGCCCTTGCCGGAACCGCTCTTGCCTCCGCGCTTCTTATCGAGCGACGCCTTGAGCGCCTCCATGAGGTCGATGACGTCGGCGTCTTCGCCCTCGTCTGAATCCTCGGGGGTCTCTCCGAACGTGGCCTCGGTGTCTAAGGTGTCGCCGGCCTCAAGCTTCGCGTCGATGAGTTTGCGAAGCTCCACCTGGTACTCGTCTTCGAAATCTTCGGGCGTGAAGTCGGAGGCGAACTGGTCGACGAGCGCCGCAGACAGTTTCAGTTCCTGATCGCTGATCTTCGCGCGCGACTTCGCACCCTTGAAGTCGACCTCGCGCACCTCATCCGCCCACAGCAATCCCTGCAACACGAGCACTTTGCCCCGCACACGCAGAGCCCCGAGCCGCGTCTTTTGCCGGAGCGCGAACTGAACGATCGCAATCCTGTCTGTATCTTCGAGCGTCTGGCGCAGGAGGAGGTAGGACTTCGGCGACTTCCCTTCGGGTTCAAGGTAGTAGCTGCGTTCGAGCATGATCGGATCGACCTGCTCCGAGGGCACGAACTGAACCACCTCGATCTCCTGGTTCGAGGCCTCCGGCAGCGTCTCGAGGTCCTCTTCGGTGATGATCACCGTTTCGTCGCCGTCGTCGTACGCCTTATCGATGTTCTTGTACTCGACCTTCTTGCCACACACCTCGCACTTGCGCTCGTAACGTATCCGGCCACCGTCGGCGTCGTGTACCTGGTGGAAGGAAATATCGTGATCCTCCACCGCACTGTAAGCCTTGACGGGAACGTTAACTAAGCCAAAGGTGATTGCGCCTGTCCATACTGCTCGCATGCGCTCAGTGTAACTTTATCCAGCGCGGCGCCGAGGCTTGTTTGGGCAGGTCGTGCGGGATACTCTCAACACAAGCTCGGGAAGGAACAGCGATGGCGCGCTCGGATCGAAAGAAGTTCCGTGTAGGGAACCGCTCGCTGTCCGTGTCCAGCCTCGATAAAGTTCTCTACCCGGCCACGGGCACCACGAAGGCCGAGGTCATGCACTACTGCCTAGCGGTTGCCGACGTCATGCTGCCGATGTTGCGCGGCCGGCCGATCACGCGCAAGCGGTGGGTCGACGGCGTCGGCACGCCAGACGAACCCGGAGACGTCTTCTTTCGCAAGGACCTCGAAGACTCCGCGCCGGACTGGATCCCCACCGGCAACATCACGCACAAATCGTCTGTCAATAGCTATCCCGTGGCGGACGAACCGGCCGTGCTCGCGTGGTTTGCGCAGGTCGCCGCGCTAGAGCTTCACACGCCGCAGTGGCGATTCGGCCGCAACGGCCAGCCGCGAAATCCGGACAGGCTCGTGCTCGATCTCGACCCGGGCGAGGGCGTGGGGCTGGCGGAGTGCGCCGAGGTCGCCCGATGGTGCCGCGAAATCCTCGACGGCATGGACATGGAAACCTTCCCCGTCACGTCCGGCTCGAAGGGCATCCACCTCTACGCGAGCCTCGACGGCACGCACAATTCCGACGTCATCTCCACACTCGCCAAAGAAATCGCCAAGGCGCTCGAGGCGGACCACCCCGACCTCGTGGTCTCCACGATGAAGAAGTCGAACCGCGCGGGGAAGGTTTTCGTGGATTGGAGCCAAAACAGTAGCTCGAAGACCACCGTGAGCCCGTACTCGCTGCGAGGACGCTTCCGCCCGACCGTGGCCGCTCCCCGCACCTGGGAGGAACTCGACGATCCCGACCTCGCCCACCTCGACATGCAGGAGGTCCTCGACCGGATTGCCGAGGGCGTCAATCCGATTGAGCCGCTGGCACTCGACGACGACGGCCTCGGCTCCTCCGCGCCTGACCGGCTGACAACCTACCGCTCGATGCGCGATGCGGCGAAGACCTCGGAGCCCGTTCCCGATGCCGCGCCCGTGGAGCGTGAGTTTGGTGAGGGCGAGCTGCCCAGCTTCGTCATCCAAGAACATCACGCCCGGCGCTTGCACTGGGATTTCCGGCTGGAGCACTCGGGCGTCCTCGTGTCATGGGCCGTGCCCAAGGGGCCGCCCCTCGAGCACGACGTGAACCGGCTGGCGGTCATGACGGAGGACCACCCGCTCGAGTACGGCACCTTCGAGGGGACGATCGCCAAGGGAGAGTATGGCGCCGGCGAGGTGACGATCTGGGATACGGGAGTCTTCGAACTCGAAAAGTGGCGCGAGGGCAAGGAGGTCATCGCGGTTCTTCACGGCCGCCCCGACGGCGGCCTCGGCGGCGTCCCGCGCCGCTTCGCTCTGATCAACGCGCCGGGCATGGGCGAGAAGAAAAATTGGCTGATACGGCTCATGAACGAGCAGCCCGACGACGACGATCGGCCCGCCGTCGAGCAGCCCGCAGGCGATAAGCCCGCCGAGCAGCGCGCGAAGCCGGCGAATCGCGATTCACGCGCAACAGAAAGCTCACGCGCGAGCCTCCCGTTCGGCGTCGGCGATCTTCCCTCTCCCATGCTCGCCAAGGCGGGCAAGCCAGCGGACGTCACGCTCGGGCAGGCGGCGGGCGAGAAATGGGCGTTCGAAATGAAGTGGGACGGCTACCGCGTCATCGCGGGAGTCCAGGCTGGGGGCGAGTCCGAGGCCGGCGTCGTGCTTTCGAGCCGCAACGGCAAGGACCTCACGGATCTCTTCCCCGGAGCGCAGGAGCTCGCCGGGCTGCTCCAGGCGGAAGCGGCGGAGCTGGGCGGCGCGGTGTTCGACGGGGAGCTCGTCGCGCTCGACGACGACGGCCGCCCCAATTTCGGCCTCCTGCAGGCCGCGTTGCGGGATGGCGAGGACGCGCAGTTGCGGTACATGGTGTTCGACGTGCTCAGCCTCGGCCCGCCGCACGCGCCGGATAACTCCCGGCGCTCGCTGCTGCGCACGCCCTACGATGAGCGGCGGGCAATCTTGACGCGGGTGCTAGCCGACGGCGATTCCGTCGTCGTTCCGCCGGCGCATCACGGAAAACTCGCGCAGGCGGAGCGCGTCAGCCGCGAGCTCGGACTCGAGGGTGTGGTGGCCAAGCGGCGCGATTCCGTTTATCTGCCGGACCAGCGCGGATCCGCGTGGATCAAGCTCAAGTTCCTCACCCATCAGGAGATCGTGGTGGTGGGCGTGCGCTCGGAGGACGGCACGTCGGAGGGTCGGCTCAAGTCGTTGCTCGTCGCGATCCCCGACGATAAGGGTGAGCTGAGGTACGCGGGGCGCGTCGGCTCGGGGTTCTCGCAAAAGCAGATTGCGCAGATCCACGCCACGCTCAAGCGGATTGAGCGCAAGACTCCGCCAGTTAGCGACGTTCCGGAGGCCGATCAGGCCGACGCGTGGTGGGTCACCCCGAAACTCGTGGCAGAGACCTCGATCGCGGGGCGCACGAGGGATCGGCGATTGCGCCACGCCGTCTGGCGCGGGTGGCGCGAGGACAAGAATCCCGACGACGTCCGCTGGGAAAGCCCGCTCGGAAACGGGTAGGTTGCCGGTTGGCGCCTAGCGGTTGCCGGTTGGCGCTAGCGGTTGCCGGCTGACGCCTAGCGGTTGTGGCCTACCCGTTGTGATCTAGCCGTTGTGGCCTAGCGGTTGCGCCCCTGACCCTGGCCCGGGCCCTGCCCATCATGATCTTCGTGCGGGACGACCACCGTGACAGTTTCGCCGCCGTAGCCGTTCTCCGAATCCCTGCCCTCGACGATGACCTCATCAATACCCGGACCGATATAGAACGGCCCGCGCACGCGGGTGAAGGGCTGTTCGTGCTGGTGGTCGTGGTCAAGAGTGTACTCGGCTAGCACTTCACCGTCTGTGGTGAGGACTCGCCAGCCGTCGGCGTACTGGTCCGGGGTGTCGTACGGAGAGGACATCGTGACCTTGAAGTACCCCCGACCAGTCCAAATAAGCTCGGCGCTCTCGACGTCCGGAAACTCATCGGCGTCGGCGTCCGAATCAGCGGCGTCCGAATCAGCGCCGTTCGTCGCGTCTGCGTCATCGGTGGTGTCGGCGGTTGCGTCGGCAGTGTCTTCTGGGCTGTCGCTAGCCTCGTCGACGACGGCGGTCGTCTGCTCGGTTGCCGGCGTATCGGCGTCGTCGGTGGAATCCGAGCAGGAGGTGAGAAGGGCGGCGCTGAGTGCGCAGGTGGTGAGGAAAGCCAGTGAACGTTTCATACTCTCGACGCTACCAGCCTCGCTGAAACCGCGCGGATTCTGTGATGAACCATCCTGCGTGGACGCTATCGTTGGCGTTCCGCCGGGGTTCGATGGTGCTATGGCCAGCGCCGGCGACGTGGTTCAATTAGCTCATGATTCTCGACCCCCTGACTCTCGCGTTCGCGGCTGGAGCGATCGTCGTCGGCGCGTTCTTGCAGCGCGTGTCCGGGATGGGCGTGGGCCTTGTGGTCAGCCCCGCTCTGGGGTTCCTCATTGGCCCGCAGGTCGGAATCTTCGCGACCAACATCGTGACGATCGTATCTGCCGCGACCCTCACCGTGGTGCGCTGGCGAGACATCGACTGGCGCCGCGTCGCGTGGATCCTCGTCGCCGGCATCCCAGGCGCATTCGCCGGCGCACTACTTGTTCGCGAAACTCCAACGGCGTGGCTTCACATCATCCTCGGCGGATCGGTGTTTTTGGCCCTCATCGTGACGTTCGCGGCGCGAAACCTCTACGAACGGGACGGCAGGTCTCAACTCGTCGTCGCCGGTTCTGTCGGAGGAATGCTCAATTGCGCGGCCGGAGTGGCCGGGCCGGTCATGGCAATCTACGCGCGCAGGGCGCGGTGGACGCACCCGTCCTTCGGAGCGAGCCTGCAGCCGATATTCCTCGGGCTCGGCATCCTGTCCGTCGTCTCGAAAACGATGCTGAATTCAATCGGCGGCAGCGGTGAGTTGCCCGAGTGGTGGTACATCCCCATCGTCATCGCGCTCGTCTTCGCTGGCGCGCTGGCCGGCAAATGGGCTTCGCGGAGGATTGCCCCAGCTCAAGCGCAAATCGTGTCGACCGTTCTCGCCGGCACCGGCGCGCTGATGGTGCTCGCGCGCGGCATCCTCGGGCTCGCAGCCTAGGCGGCGTACCAATCGGGTTCGCTTTCGCCAGGCGGAGCACCAAACGGAGAAGGGCGTACCAAACGAGGGGGCCTGCAACCCATTAGGTACGCCGCCTGTGGTTGGGTGACCCGTTAGGTACGCCGGGCAGGGCAGGTTGGGCCAGGCGGGGCAGGTTGGGCCAAGCAGGGCAGGTTGGGCTGGAAGCGGCGAGCTAACGGCCTGATTTGCTGGCGACGACGGTCGGCACGGCGCTGGTTTGACCCGTTAGGTACGCCGGGCAGGTTGGGCAGGGTAGATTGGGTCGGGCGCGGCGGACTGGGCTGGAAGCGGCGGGCTCGCGGCTTGGAGTACGGCCGACGACGGGCCGGCTAGTAGGAGTCCGGCTGGTCGCCCGCCTCTTTGCCCTCATGGCGTATAGATTGACGCGAGCTTGTGGACGGAAGAAATCGACCTCGACCGCGAGCCATCCTGAACCGAACTAGAGCTCGATCCTATCCACATTTTCGACTTCGAATTCTGGGACGGCGCCTTCAGGGTTTTCCGAGACTTCGCCATCGACGACCAAAGGAACGATGATTGACCTGTGCTAGGGAAGTATCATC
>NZ_JBHWPL010000021.1:0-29325 GCF_043424875.1 Trueperella sp.
GAGTGAACTTTGACTTGATGATCAACGCGAGGATGACGACCCACGTCCCGAGTACGATTAACGGCTGAGCAATGCCCCCATCATCTCCGAACCATGCTACTGACACGAGTTCGGCTGTAGCTGCCGTGGGGATAAGTTCAAGAATGCGCACCGCGGCGTCCGGAAGCACGCCATCCAGCGCGTTGGCGAGGGGACCGAACATGAGTGCGAGGAGGAAAGGCATCGAGCTGATTTGTGCCGATTCGGCAGTGCGCGTGACGATCGTGGTGGCCAGCCCTCCGAGGATGAATAAGATGATCGTCGCCACAAGCGTGAGGGCCAACAGGGCAATATTTTTCGGCATCGGCATCCCAAGGGCGGGCGCTGAAATTGCGAGCATGCCGATCGTCATGAGGATGCCGAGGGCGAAACCGGGGACGGCAAGAGCATTCAGAATTGAAAGATCTCCCACTTCGCCTGCGCGTAGCCTAGTCAACACCTGATCTTCACGACGGTTGACGGCTGCCGACAGCGGCGTGTAGTAGCTGACGAATATCAATCCGGTGACAAGAATCAACGAGAGCACCATCCCCATACTTCCCTGGAAAAATGGTTCGTCTGCGATGGGAAGAAAAAGGAATGGAACGGCAAGAGGGAGCACCACCGCGTAGGCGGCTTGCACGAGGTTCCGGCGAAGAAGCGTGAACTCTGCCCGAACGAGCGAAGCCCACTGCCGCACCGGGGAGATCGTGGAGGTGTTGGAGAGCGCTGATGTGCTGGGGGTCGCGGGGGTGCTGGAGTTTGTTGCGGTCATCATTGTGCCTCCTCAGACATCTGTACTGGTTGGAGCGTGTGCGCTTGCCGGGTTGACTGTGCTTGGTGAGTTAACCGGGCTTGCCGGCGTGTCTGCGATCGAAAGAAAAACAGATTCGAGCGATGCGTCCCGGACGTCGAGTTCAGAAATAACGACGTCGTTCTTCCGCGCCCACACCAGCAGGTTCGTCAGGTCGTCTTGAAGGTTGTGTGTGCGCACTCTTGTGCGGTTGCCATCATTGGTCATGTCGGCGAACGCAGGCGCCGGCGCATTGGCGGCGAATTCAATCGTGGAATGATGTCCGGCGATGACTTCTGCGAGCGTGCCCGAAGTGACAATGCGACCACCGTGCATAATTGCCAGGCGATCACACAGGGCTTCTGCTTCCTCGAGATAGTGAGTGGTGATCACGATGGTCGCGCCGCCGGCGTTGATCTCGCGGAGCATCGTCCACGCAGCGCGGCGGGACTCCGGATCAAGACCGGTGGTTGGCTCGTCAAGAAACAAAACTTTGGGTTGGCCGATGATCGCACAGCCCAGATCCAGCCGGCGTCGTTCTCCGCCTGACAATGCAGAGACTCGAACATTTGCTCTGTGCTGAAGGTCGACGCGGGCTAGCGTCTCGTCGACCGGAAGTGGAGTAGACAGTGTACCCGCCCACATGTTCAGCGTCTCACGGGCTGTGAGATCGGCAGGGAAGCCACCCTCCTGAAGCATGACTGCCTGATGCGGACGGATTACTTTACGATCTTTGATTGGATGCTTGCCGAATACGGAGATTGTGCCGGCGCTCGCGGGTGCGAGCCCCTCGAGCATCTCGAGGGTGGAGGTTTTTCCGGCGCCATTCGTGCCGAGCAGCCCGAAGATCTCGCCGGTGTGGATGTCGAGGTCGATGTTGTCAACGGCGGTGAAATCGCCGTATCGCCTCGTGAGACCATGCGCTGAAATGATTGTTTCGTTCATGGGTCAAGGCTATGTCGCGCGGATACACGCAAACCAGTGCATGGCACACCGATTTACATGAAAAACCGACGGTTTCACGATGACATTAGTCATGCACGAGTCATGGGGGTGGCGGTGTCGAACATCTTTAGTGAGAATTCGTCGGATTTTGGGCTGATTGGTGACTGAGAGTTCGTAGGGTCACGGAATATGTCCGAGCGGGCGACTCCGCCCGCTTTCCGCCGCTGGGCGTACGGCTCGAGCCTGTGGCTGAGCAACAAAAACGGCATCTTCTTCGGGCACGGCACCGACGGGCAGAGCCTCGCGATCGTTCCAGACCGCGACGCCGTCGTCGTCACGACCGCCCATCAAGTCGACGTCACGCGCCTCGAAGAACTCGTAGACAAGGCCATCGCGCTCCTCTATTAAGCGCGCACCTCTATCTGCCCCGCGCGGCGGAAGGCCGGCAGAACCTTTCAGTCCCACCGGCCTTCGCGACGGTCGGGTGCCTTTACGATGAACGGCCGCCTTCAACGACGACGATCAGTCGCCTTCACGACGAACGGCAGCCAGTCAGTCGCTTTCGCCCCCGTCAGCCTCGCTCAAAATTCCGGCCACGCGGTCGTTGACATCGGCGAGGTCGTTGTACACGTTGTGATCCATGAGCGCCACGAAGGCGTTGCGGAACACCTCGAAGTACTCGGTGTAGATCTTGTGATTGTCCATGTCGGGCTCGATGAAGCCGTGGGTGTGAACCATGGCGTCGATTGCCGTGTCGATGTCCGGCAGCTCGCCGGTGCCCACAGCGCCGAGAATCGCAGCGCCCAGCACCGCGCACTCTGCGACCTTCAGCCGCTCAACGCGGCGCCCGTACACGTCCGCCTGCATCTGGCTCCAGAACACTGACTTGGCTCCGCCGCCCGAGAGTCGGATGGTGTCGAACGGGCGGCCAATCGCTCCCTCCATCGCCTCGACGGCCATGCGCAGCTCGTAAATTACGCCCTCGAGGACCGCGCGAGCCGCGTGCTTGCGCGTGTGAATCTGCGTGATGCCGAGCATCCCGCCGCGCGCGTTGTCGTAGGTGGGTATGGCGAATGACGCCCAATTTTCGTGGGCGTCATGTGATTCGATTGAGCCGCTGTGAAACGCGACTAGGGGTGTCCGCTCATCCTACCCGATGCAGTGACGTACGTCTCTAGGCGGTGTAGGTCAGGGCGGGTTAGTTCAGGCCCGTTAGCGCACGGCGTCGCCAGACAACCGAACAGCGCCCAGCGACCAGCGCAGACCCGTCATGCCGATCGACGTGATCGGCCGGCGCACGAGCGCATCGCCGACGTCGCTCGCCGGGAGTCCGAGCCGCTCACGCGCAGACGCCGGCAAGATCGCGATCGCGCCGAACTTGAGCATGTCGTATCCCCACTTCATCGGGGGATCGAGCGGGGGATTGTGGATAAGCAGATCGACGACGTCCTGCGTCGACTCCGAAAACTCCAACTCGGGCCCGTAGCTGGCGAGCGTCGCGTACAGCTCGTCGACCGTCGTCGGCGGATCGACGACGCCGAGCAGGCGCGCGGACACGGCCGTTTGCGCAACGTACGTGTCGGCTTGTTCGGGGGTGAGCGTCGTGGGGCCAAACTGCTGGTAGGCAACGAGGAAGGATTCGATCTCGGCGCAGTGCACCCACAGCAGCAGGTGCGGATCGGAGGCGGCGTAGGGGCGGCCGTTGGGCAGGGTGCCCGTGATGTACGTGTGGATCTTGCGCACGCGGGCGATCATCTTCTCGGCGTGCTCGATCGGGGCGAACGTGGTGGTGGCGATGTAGTCGGCGGTGCGCTGGAGGCGCCCCCACGGGTCGTCTTGATAGCCCGAATGCCCGGCCACGCCGGCCATCGCGAGCGGGTGCAAACTCTGCAGCAGCAACGCCCGGATGCCGCCAATGTACATGGCGGGGTTACCGTTGACGATGGCGATCGGGTCGTCGTTGCCGAACCAGCGCTCGCCGGCCGAGCGCCAGATCAGATCGGCGCGCTCCTGACGATTCGGCCCCGCCACGCGCGAGCGAATTGCCTCCGCGAGAGTGGTGCGTGCCCGGTCAACGATACCTATACCCATTTATCCAGTATCGCCAGATCGCGGGAGACTCGCCAGTGCTCGTGCTGAGAGCAAACATGTGCGGGACCGCGTGCGTCGTGCCACGGTTTCGAGCGAGCCTTGCCCCGACGTCGCCTGGCCGTGCTAGATTTGGCGCAACGCCCTTTAAGGCGATCCAGAGAGATCGGCAAGGTCGATAGCGGTTTCGCGCGCACGCGCTTTCTTAAGCAGCGTGGCGCACATGGCCGTGACCTCGTCGAACGCAGTAGGAGGTCACGTGAGCCAGCAGGCAACGATTCTCGATAGCGCAGCGATGCAGCGCGCCATCACCCGCATCTGTTTCGAAATCCTCGAGCGCAACGCAGGCGCGGGCAACATCGTGCTGTGCGGAATCGAAACTCGCGGACTCCCACTCGCCAGGCGCATCGCCGAACGCATCCATATTGCCGAGGGCGCCACGGTCAAGGTCGGCGCGCTCGATCCCACGGGATACCGAGACGACCGCCCGCGCAGCCAAGAGCCGCGCCCCATCACGGATGTCACCACGGGCCAACCCATCAACGTCATCGACCGCATCATCGTTTTGGTCGATGACGTTTTGTTTACCGGCCGAACGATCCGGGCCGCCATGGATGCGGTGATCGGCCAGGGCCGCCCCCGCTCGATCCAACTCGCGATCCTCGTCGATCGCGGCCACCGAGAGCTGCCGATCCGCGCAGACTACGTGGGCAAGAACGTGCCCACCGCCGCAGACGAAGAAATCAACGTCCTCCTCACAGAAACGGATGGCTCCGACGCCGTCCGAATCCAGAAAGAGGCATAACCATGGTGTATTCCAACCTCGTATCGATGGATCGCCTCTCCCGCGATGAGATTCACGCGATCGTCAACCGCGCCTCCGAGTTCAAGCGCGGCGCGGCCCCGATCATTGAGGAGGGCGCGACGGCGATCAACCTGTTCTTCGAGAACTCCACCCGCACGTACACCTCGTTCCAGATGGCAGAGCACAAGCTCGGCATGAAGGTGCTCGACTTCGCGCCGGAGCATTCGTCGGTGACCAAGGGCGAGACCCTCTACGATTCGGTCCGCACCGTGGACGCGATCGGCGCCGACATCGCCGTGATCCGCCACCCGCAGGACAACTACTACGACGAGCTCCTCGCTGCCGGCATGGGGCTGTCGATCATCAACGCCGGCGACGGCGCCGGCCAGCACCCCTCCCAGTCCCTGCTCGACATCATGACGATCGTCGAGGAATTCGGCCAGATCGAGGGTCTGAACATCACGATCGCCGGCGACATCCTGCACTCGCGCGTCGCCTCCTCCAACGCCGCCACCCTCGCCCGCCTCGGCGCGAACGTCACGCTGTCCGGCCCCGCCGAGTGGATGAACCCGGCCTTCGAGCGGTTCTGCACCAGCGCCCCGATGGACGAGGCTGTGCGGGATGCCGACGTCGTCATGCTGCTGCGCGTCCAGCACGAACGCTTCGACGCCGGCCCGAACTTCTCCGCCGCCGACTACCTCGCCCGCTACGGCCTGTCGATGGAGCGCGCCGCGCGGATGAAGAAGGGCGCGATCATCATGCATCCGGCGCCGGTCAACCGGGGAACCGAAATCGACACGCACCTGGTCGAGGCGCCGAATTCGCGCATCTTCCCGCAGATGGGCAACGGCGTGTGGGTGCGCATGGCGATGCTCGAATCGGTGCTCCTTGGCAAGCACGCCCAGACCCTCGAACTGGCAGAAATGGTGGCCTAAATGCAAACCCTCCTGACGAACCTTCAGGTCCTCGACGGCGATACGCCCGTCCCGGCCCAGATCCTGGTGGACGGGGACGTCGTCGCGATCGTCTCCTACAGCCCCGATGCGCTGGATGCGGGCGACGCCGACGTGGTGGATCTTGGCGGCGCGCTTGTCACCGCCGGCCTCGTCGACATTCACATCCACCTGCGCGAACCAGGCCAGACGCACAAGGAAACGGTGGCCACCGGGACCGCGGCGGCCGCGCGCGGCGGGTGGACGACGGTGTGCGCTATGCCCAACACCGACCCCGACCCCAACACCCCCGACCTCCTGCGCGAGGCCATGGAGACGTATAAGAACGACGCCGTTGTGCGGGTTCTCCCGTGGGCTCCGATTACGCCCGGGCTCACCTCGCACGATGTGGTGGACATGGAAGGGCTCGTCGAGACCGGAGCCATCGGGTTTTCCAACGATGGCAAGGGCGTGCAGCTCGCCGGCACGATGTACGACGCGATGGTCGAGGCGGCGCGCCTCGGCGTGCCGATCGGCGTGCACTCGGAGGACGAATCGCTGGTGCGCGGGGGAGTCATCAACGAGGGGGACGCGGCCGATCGGCTGGGGCTGCCCGGCATGACCCGGCTCGCCGAAACCGTTCAGGTGGCCCGCGACCTCACGATCGCGAAGGCCACCGGCGCGCACTACCACCTGTGCCACGCCTCGACCGCCGACTCACTCGAGATGATCCGCCTCGCCCAGGGTGCAGGCGTGAAGGCCACGGCCGAGGCCAGCCCGCACCATCTCCTGCTCGCCGACGCCGACGTGCCCGAAGACGACGGCACGTGGAAAATGAACCCGCCGTTGCGCTCGCCCGACGACTCGCAGGCCTTGCTCGACGCACTCCGGGACGGCGTCGTGACTGTCATCGCCACGGACAACGCTCCGCACACGCTCGACGAAAAGTGCGTCTCCTTCCGCGAGGCCGCCTTCGGCGTGGTGACCAACGAGGTGGCGTTCGGGCTGCTGTATACGGCCTTCGTCAAGACCGGCAAGTTGCCGCTGGCCACCCTCGTCAACGCCTTGACGACCGGGCCGGCCGAGATTATCTCGCGTCCGGACCTCGGGCGGCTCGAGGCCGGCATGCGCGCCGACATCGCCGCCTTTGACCTCGAGCGGGCGGCGGCGGTGGACACGGACGAGTTCGTTGGCATGGGCGTCAACACGCCGTTTAATGGCCGCGAATACTACGGCGAGTGCGTGCTCACGATGGTCGGCGGGAAGGTCATCCACCGGGTGGCTGACCGCGTTGCCAAGCGTCCAGCGGATGAGCGCGGCGCGCAAGGATCCGCGCAGTGAGCGCCGCCCCGATCGAGAACCTCACCGTCGAGGCAAATGAACAGATCGCCCTCGACACGTGGGAAATGAGGCTGGCCGGCCCGCGACCCGCCAGCGTGCAACCTGGCCGGTTCCTCAACCTCCACCCCGAGGGCTTCCTCCTGCGTCGCCCGATCTCTATCGCGGACGTGAGCCCGAACGGTTACACCGTGATCTACAAGACCGTGGGCGAGGGTACTCGGCAGCTTGCGGAGCTGACCGCCGGCGCTGTCGTTTCCGCGCACGGTCCGCTCGGCCACGGCTTCGAGATTCGCTCGCAGGCCGGGCAGCACGCCATCCTCTATGGCGGTGGGGTCGGCGTACCGCCCATGTATTACCTCGCGCGAAGGCTCGTCGAGGCGGGCGTCAGCGTCGACGTCCGTCTCGGCTTTGGCACGGCCGGCGCCGCTTTTTACCTCGACAGGTTTGCTGAGCTCGGCTCCGTCAACGTCGCCACCGACGACGGCACCCTCGGAACCCACGGCACCATCGCGGCACTGGACGATGCGCTCGCAACTGGAGCAGACGGCGTCGCCGATAAACCAGCCGATGCGATCTACGCGTGCGGGCCGAACCTCATGCTCCAGTACGTCGCGCAGCGCTGGCGGGATCACTCCAATGTTCAGCTCTCGTTTGAGGAGCGCATGGCCTGCGGCGTGGGGGCGTGCTACGGGTGCGTGAAGCCGACCATGTGGGGGCAGGCGCGGCTGTGCGTCGAGGGCCCGGTTTTGGATGCGAGCGAGGTGGCATGGTGACGTTGGCCGTCTCGCTCCCGGGGCTGGAGCTAAAAAACCCGATCATGCCGGCGTCCGGGTGCTTTGCATTCGGCAAGGAATACGCCGATTATTACGACCTCAACAGGCTCGGTTCGATCATGATCAAGGCGACGACGATCGAGCCGCGTGCCGGCAACCCGACGCCGCGCATCACCGAGACGCCGGGTGGGATGCTCAACGCCATCGGGCTGCAAAACCCCGGCTTGGACTCCGTGATGGCGAACGAGCTGCCGTGGCTGGCCGAGAATTTCCCGGATCTGCCCATTATTGCGAACGTGGCAGGCTCGATCCCCGAGGACTACTGGCAGGTGGCCGAGCGGATCTCGCAGGCACCGAACGTCGCCGCGATCGAGCTCAACATTTCGTGCCCGAACGTCAGCGCCGGCGGCGTGCTGTTTGGAACCGACCCCGTGATGGCAGCGGAGGTGACTCGCGGTGTTGTGGAGGCCTCGAGCGTGCCGGTGTACCCGAAGCTTTCGCCGAACGTCGGCGATATTACCGAGATCGCGCGGGCGGTTGTGGACGCGGGCGCCGCGGGCGTGACGATGATCAACACGCTGACGGGGATGCGGCTGGATTTACGGGCGCGGCAACCGATTATCGCCAACCGGACGGGCGGGCTCTCGGGGCCCGCGCTGTTGCCGATCGCCGTGCGGATGATCAACCAGGTGGCGAACGCCGTGGACGTGCCGATCATCGGAATGGGCGGGGTGACCAGCGCTCGCGATGCGCTCGAGCTGATGATGGCGGGGGCGTCGGCGGTGGCGGTGGGAACCGCGAACTTCACGAATCCGTACGCGTGCGTGGACATCATCGACGGCTTTGAGCCGCTGATGGATGAACTCGGAATCGATAACCTAGCGGACCTGCGAGGCTGAGCGCCCGGCTCACTGAGCGCCCGGCTCACTGAGCGCCTGGCCTACTGACCGCCCGACCTACTGACTACCCGACCTACTGACTACCCGACCAACTGACCGAAAGGAACCCATGGACACCACCCGCCCGATCATTGCCCTCGACTTCGCGTCGGTGGAGGAGGCCTACCGCTTCGTGGACCTCTTCGACGAGCCACTGTTCGTCAAGGTGGGCATGGAGCTGTTCTACAACGCTGGTCCGCAGGTCGTGCGCGAGGTTAAGGCGCGTGGACACCAGGTGTTTTGCGACCTCAAACTCCACGACATCCCGAACACGGTAGGCCGCGCGGCGGCGCAACTCGGCCGGCTCGGCGCGGACCTTCTGACAGTTCATGCTGCCGGCGGCCGGGCAATGATGAAGGCCGCGCGCGAGGGCGTGGGCGAATCAGGCGGCGCGATCGTGGCGATCACGCAGCTGACGTCCACCTCCGAGGAGGCCATGCGTGCCGAGCAGCTCGTCTCGGTGCCACTCGTGGAGTCCGTGTTGAACTACGCGCGCCTGGCGCGGGAGGCCGGGCTGGACGGCGTCGTCTGCTCGCCGCTGGAAGCCGGCGCCATTCGCGACGCGACCTCCGATGATTTCTTGCGTGTAACCCCGGGGATCCGGCCCGCGGGCGCCGACGTCGCCGACCAGAGCCGCGTCACGACGCCCGAGGAGGCAGCCCAGATCGGCTCCTCGGCGATCGTGGTGGGCAGGCCGATCACTCGAGCGGAGCGCCCCGTCGAGGCCTACCGTGCCATCCGCGATGCCTGGACCGGATGAGCGGGAGCGACCGGCGCCCAGTTGCCCGAACCCGCCCTGTCAATTCATTACCTCCGAATTAAGGATGACCATTGGTCACTGACGAATCACTTGCCCAGCGCGTTGCGACTGCTTTGCTAGATGTTGGCGCCGTGTCCCTCGCGCCTGATGAGCCATTCACCTGGGCGTCGGGGATGCGTTCTCCGATCTACTGCGACAACCGGATCACGCTGTCTGATCCGGCCGCGCGAACCGATATTGCCGAGGGCTTCGCACAGCTCGTGCGCGAGTGCTTCCCCGACGCGACCGCCATCGCAGGAACTGCCACCGCGGGTATCCCGCAAGCGGCACTCGTGGCCGATCGTCTGGATCTTCCGATGATGTACGTGCGTGCGCAGCCGAAGGATCACGGACGTGGTCAGCAGATCGAGGGGCGCATGGAGGAGGGCGCGAAGGTCGTGCTCATCGAAGACCTCATCTCGACGGGCGGGTCGGTGCTCGCGGCGGCCACTGCCGTGACCGCCGCCGGGGGAGAGGTACTCGGCGTTCTCGCAGTGTTCTCCTACGAGTTGCCCGCTGCCACGCTTGCATTTGCCAACGCCGGCATTGATCTCATCACGCTGTCGAACTACCCGACCCTCCTGTCCGTTGCCTCTGAGCGCGGCGATCTCACCCAGGAACAGCAGGAGGCGCTCGCGAACTGGTCTGCGAGCCCGCAGGAGTGGTCTGACCGCTTCGAGGCGGGAGACTAGGCCGCCGGGGACGTCCACGTAACGGACGACACTGAGATAACGTCTCGACACCTGAGATTTTTATGGCGCGACGACGCCGTATCGTGAGACGCTTTTCTATGTGGGCGTGAGACGCGAGCTTCAGCCCAATCGGAGTGGCAGGAGCCGCTCGTTGGCCTCTAGACAGGAGAATCCGTGAGAGTCGGAATTGTCATGGGAAGCGCGAGCGATCTCGCGACGGTAGAAAAGGCAACAGCCCAGCTCGATGAGTTCGGGGTCGACTACGAGGTTCACGTCCTGTCGGCACACCGTTCGCCGCACGAAGCGGCCGACTTCGCGGCAAATGCTCGCGAGAACGGCATCGGAGTGATCATCGCCGCCGCCGGAATGGCCGCACATCTCGCAGGCGCGATGGCTGCCAACACCACCCTCCCCGTCATCGGCATCCCGCTGACGTCCAACGCGCTCGACGGCATGGACGCTTTGCTCGCCACCGTCCAGATGCCGTCGGGAATCCCGGTGGCCACCGTGGCCATCGACGGCGCGAAGAACGCCGCCATCCTCGCTGTTCAGATCCTGGCGCTTGGCAACGAGGAGCTCACCACCAAGATCAACGACCACCGCGCAGCGGCTACCGAGGCATCCCTCGCGGCCAACGCGGAGGTCGAGGCAAAGTTTGCCCGATAACCGGGACCAGCCGGCCCGGTTCCCCGCAAGCCAGCATCCGCCAACCAGCCAGCACCGACTAAAAGGAATCACCCAATGAACAAGGGCGAACAGCTCTACGAAGGCAAGGCCAAGAAGGTCTACGCAACGGACGACCCCAGCCTCGTCGTCGTCTCCTACAAGGATGACGCGACGGCATTCAACGGCGAAAAGACCGGCACGATCGTCGGCAAGGGCGTCATCAACAACCGGATGACGAACATGATGATGCAGCTGCTCGAGGAGAACGGCATCCCCACCCACTTCGTGGAGGAGCTGTCCGAGCGCGAGACCGTGGTCAAGCATGTGGAGATCGTCCCCCTCGAAACGATCATCCGAAATGTCTCCGCCGGCTCCTTCGCCAAGCGCTACGGGGTGGAGGAAGGTATCGAGTTCGCGGAGCCGACCTTCGAGTTTTCCTACAAGGACGACGACCTTGGCGATCCCCTCCTCAACGACGACCACGCCTTCGCCCTCGGCCTGGCCACCCGCGCCGAGATCGACCAGTTGCGCACGTACACGCTCAAGGTCAACGAGGTCCTGTCGGAGTACTTCCGCACGTTGGGCATCCGCCTCGTCGACTTCAAGGTCGAGTACGGCCGCCTGCCCGACGGCACGATCATCCTCGCCGACGAGATCAGCCCGGACACCTGCCGTTTCTGGGATCTCGAGACCGGCGAGAAGCTGGACAAGGACCGCTTCCGCCGCGATCTTGGCGGGGTCGAAGAAGCCTACGAAGAAATCATGAATCGTCTGGAGAGCAACCGGTGATCGACGACGACGGCGACGTGACCGACGGCGCCGAAATCCACGACGAGTGCGGCGTCTTCGGCATCATCCGCCCGGGCAAAGCCGCCGTCACCCTCGATACCTATTACGCTCTCTACGCGCTCCAGCATCGCGGCCAGCAGGCCTGCGGAATGGTCATCAGCGACGACGGCGTGTTCACCAACCACCGCGACACCGGCCTCGTGGGCGACGTCTTCACCCGCCCGGTGCTCGAGGCCCTCGGCGAGGGCGAAATGGCCACGGGCCACGTCCGCTACGGAACAAGCGGCGGGGGAGGGCGCATCAACGCCCAGCCGCTCGTGCTCAATCACGTCAAGGGGCCGATGGCGCTCGCACACAACGGCAACCTCGTCAACGCACATCGCCTGCGCCGAGAACTCGAGGCGCAGGGCTCGATTTTCCACACCACGATCGACTCGGAAGTCATCGGCTACGTCATCACGAAAGAGCGCCTGACCAGCGGCTCCATCGACGAGGCCGTCGAACGCGCGATGCCCAAACTCAACGGCGCGTACTCGCTCGTCCTCATGACGCCCACGAAGATTGTGGCCGTGCGCGATCCGCGCGGCATGCGCCCGCTATGTTACGGATCGCTTCCCGACGGCGGCTACGCCGTCGCGTCCGAAACGGTCGGCTTGGACGCCGTCGGCGCCACTTACGTGCGCGACGTCGAACCGGGCGAAATCGTCACGTTCGCCCGCACGGGCACCGGCGCTTCGCCGATCACGGTCCACTCCAACCGCCGGTGGGTCGATTCCGCACCGCACTCGCTGTGTGTGTTCGAGTACACCTACTTTGCTCGCCCCGATTCGATTATCGACGGCGCCCCCGTCCACGACGCCCGCCAGCGCGCCGGCGCCTTCCTCGCCCACGGCGACGACGTGGAGGCGGACATCGTCATCGGCGTGCCCGACTCCGGCCTCGAGGCCGCCCAGGGTTACGCGAAGGCATCGGGCCTGCCGCTCGAAAAGGGCTTCGTGAAGAACAAGTACATCGGCCGCACCTTCATCTCACCCGATAAGGACGACCGCAAGCGCGGCGTTCAGATCAAGCTCAACCCCGTGCCCTCGGTGGTGCGCGGCAAGCGCATCGTCCTCATCGACGACTCGATCGTGCGCGGCACCACCGCCGGGCGCATCATCAACCTGCTTCGCACGGCCGGCGCAACCGCGGTCCACTTCCGCGTCTCGGCCCCGCCGTTTATCAACCCCTGCCACTATGGCACGGACATTGACTCGCGCGAGAACCTCATCGCTTGCCATTACACGCAGGAGGAGATCCGCACGTCGATCGGCGCGGATTCGCTGGGCTACCTCACGGTTGAGCAGGTCAAACGCATCGCCGACGATTCCGCCGTCACCGGCTTTTGCACTGCCTGCTTCTCGGGCGATTACCCCACGGAGCTACCGGAACCGGGCCCACTGGACCGGTTTCGAGTCAAGATCTCCGAAGCGAACAACAAGGCAGATGCCACGCGCTCGCACGCGGACATCAAGGAGGCCACGCTGTGACTGATCGCCCCACCGGCACACCCCCGCCGGACTCCCACTCCGAGGCTTACGCCGCGGCCGGCGTCGATATCACCGCTGGCTACCGCGCCGTGGACCTCATGAAAAAGCACGTCGCCCGTACCACCACGGCCGGGGTCGTCTCCGGGCTTGGCGGCTTCGGCGGCCTGTTCGCGCCGAACCTCGAGGGCATGACGCGCCCCGTCCTCGTCTCCGGCACGGACGGCGTGGGCACGAAGCTCAAGCTCGCCTTCGCCCTCGACAAGCACGATACGGTGGGCATCGACTGCGTGGCCATGTGCGTCAATGACATCGTGTGCTCGGGCGCGATGCCCCTGTTCTTCCTCGACTACATCGCGCTCGGCAAGAACGTGCCCGAGCAGGTCGAGCAGATCGTCGCCGGCGTCGCCGAAGGTTGCGTCCAGGCCGGCGCCGCGCTGGTCGGCGGGGAAACCGCTGAAATGCCCGGCTTCTACCCGGAGGGCGAGTACGACATGGCCGGCTTTGCCGTCGGGATCGTCGACGCCGACGCCGTCCTGGACCCGCGCGAGGTCAGGGCTGGCGACGTCGTCATCGGGCTTGCGTCATCGGGCGTGCATTCGAACGGCTTCTCTCTCGTCCGCGCGGTTATCCCCGAGGAGAGGTTCGGCGAGGCGCCGGCAGAACTTGGCGGTCAGACGATTGGCGAGGCTCTCCTTGAACCGACGCGGATCTACGTGCCGCAGGTGCGCCGTGTGCTGGAGAAGGTTCGCCCGAAATCGATCGCGCACATCACCGGCGGGGGACTGTATGAGAACCTCCCGCGCGCGCTTGGCGGCAAGGGCGTGCGCATCGAGAAGGCGGCGCTCGAGCCGAGCCCGCTGTTCGACATCATCGCCCGAGCTGGCGACATCCCCGAGCGGGACATGTACAACACGTTCAACATGGGCGTGGGCCTCGCGATCGTCGTGGCTCCCGAGGATGTGCAGGCCACGCTGGACGCGGCCGGCGAGGGCCGCGTGATCGGCGAAGTCGTCGACGCCGGGGGAGCTGACCGGGACGTCGCAACGCAGGGCGTCGCACCACAAGGCCCCGCAACTCAGGACGTCGAACTGTGGTGAATGTGCTGTGGTGAACGTTGCGGTGCTTGTGTCTGGGGGCGGAACGAATCTCCAGGCGCTCATCGATGCCCGCGATGCCGGGCAGCTTCCCGCCGCGAACCTGCGCCTCGTCGTCGCCGATCGCGCCGGCTGCTTTGCCATCCAGCGCGCCGAGGCCGCGGGTATTGAGGCCCTCACCCTTGACCGCACCAGCCCAACATTCGCCCGTGACCTGCTCGCCGCCCTCGATAGCGCCGACATCGCCGCCGTCGTCCTCGCCGGCTTCCTCACCGTGCTGCCACCGGAGGTCGTGGCCGCATACGAGGGACGCATGATCAACGTGCATCCCTCGCTCATTCCCGCGTTTTCGGGGCCGGGCTGGTACGGCTTGAAAGTCCACGAGGCGGCGCTCGAGCGCGGCGTACGCATCACTGGCGCCACAGTCCACCGCGTCACCGAGGAGGCCGACGGCGGGCCGATCCTCGCCCAGAAAGCGGTGGGCGTCGAGCCCGGCGACACCCCTGAAACTCTGCAGCGCCGCGTCATGGAAGAGGCCGAATGGGTCCTCCTGCCGCGCGCCACACAAGACCTTGCCACCTCGCTCGCGGGTCAGCCCGCCAGCGCACCGAAAGGACATCGATGAAGATCCTGGTTGTCGGCTCGGGAGGCCGCGAATACGCGATCATCAAGAAACTGCTCGACGACGGCGGAGCGGACGTCATCGCCGCCCCCGGTAACGGCGGCATCGCCCGGCTCGTGCCGTGCTTCGACGTGGCAGCGATCGACATCGACGGGATCGTTCGCCTCGCGCAGGACCAGCGGGTGGATTACGTCGTCGTCGCGCCGGATGACCCGCTCGTGCTCGGCGCCGTGGACGCGCTGGACGCCGCGGGCATACCCGCGTTCGGCCCGACGGCGGGGGCAGCCCGCCTCGAGGGGTCGAAGTCGTTCGCGAAGAACTTTATGGATCGCCACGAGATCCCTACGGCCGCCTACGCCGTGTTCGACGCCGAAGAGCCAGCCATCGCCTACCTCGATAAGTGCGACTATCCGATCGTCGTCAAAGCCGATGGCCTCGCCCTTGGAAAGGGCGTGGTGGTCGCGGCCAACCGCGAGGAGGCAGAGACGGCGATCAGCGACTGCCTCGGCGGCAAGTTCGGGCTCGCGGGCGCCACGATCGTCATCGAAGAATTCCTCGTGGGCCCAGAAGTCACCGTACTCGCCTTCGCTGACGGTGCGACCTTCGTGCCCATGGTCTCGGCGATGGATCACAAGCAGGTCTACGACGGCGGCACCGGCCCGAACACCGGTGGCATGGGCACGATCGCCCCGAACCCGTTCTACACGGCGGACGTCGCGAAGGTCGTGGAGCGCGACATCATTGGCCCCACGATCGCCGGCATGGCCGCCGATGGCGTCCCGTTCCGAGGCTGCCTCTACACCGGACTGATTCTCACGGCGAGCGGCCCGAAGGTCATCGAGTTCAACGCCCGCTTTGGCGATCCCGAAACGCAGGTGGTCCTGCCGCTCATGACCAGCCGCCTCATCGACGCGATGATGGCCTGCACCGCCGGCACGCTCAGGTCGGATCTCGTGGAGTTTTCCGAGGAGGCCGCGGCCTGCGTGGTCGTGTGCTCGTACGGCTACCCGCTGGCAGCCCGCACCGGCGATCCCGTGACGATCGACCCGGTGGCCGAGCCGTTCGTCGTCGTCGCTGGGGCAAAGCTCGCCGACCCGGCGGATCCGGACTCGCAGCTCACCACGTCGGGCGGGCGCGTGCTGGGTGTGCGCGCGGTGGCTCCGACCCTCAAAGAAGCCCTCGACTTCGCCTACGAGCGGGTCGACCTCGTCCAATTCCCCGATGCCCACTACCGGCGCGATATCGGCGCCGCAGCCCTGGAGGTTCGATGATGTACCGCATCTACGTTGAAAAGCGCCCCGGCGAAGACCAGGAGGCTAGAGCGCTCGCCGTCGAGTTACACGGCGTGCTCGGCCTGCCCGTGAGCGGCGTGCGGATTGTGAATAGGTACGACGCCGAGGGGCTGGGGGAGGCCGAGTTCCGCGGCTCGATCCCGGGGATCTTCTCTGACCCGCCCGTGGATGTCACGTACGACTCGCTCGAGGCAGCCGGCGTGGACGCAACGGATCCGCGCGTGTTCGCCGTGGAGTTCCTGCCCGGCCAATTCGACCAGCGCGCCGATTCGGCCGCCCAGTGCATCCAGATGAGCTTCACCGTGGATCGCCCGCTCGTGCGCTCGGCGATCGTCTACGTGCTCGAAGGTGAGCTTACGGACGCGGACGTCGCCGCCGCGAAGGCCTACCTCATCAACCCCGTCGAGTCGTGCGAGGCCGGGTTCGACCTGCCCGAGACTCTCTCGGTGGACACGGCCGAGCCCGCCGACGTCGCCGTGCTCGAGGGCTTCAAGGACCTTGGCGACGACGCCCTGCCGGGCGCGCTGGAGGAGCTCGGCTTGGCGATGGATCTGGCAGATCTGGCGCTGTGCCGGGACTACTTCGCATCCGAGGATCGCGATCCCACGGTCACGGAGATGAAGGTGATCGACACCTACTGGTCGGATCACTGCCGCCACACCACCTTTAATACCGAGCTCACCGGCATCGATTTCGCGGACCCGGCCGTCAAGCTCGCCTACGAGAACTACATCGGCCTTCGTGAGGAGCTCGGCCGCACCAAGCCGATCTCCCTCATGGACATGGGCACAATCGGCGCGAAGGCGCTGCGCGCTCGCGGCCAGCTCGAGCGCCTCGATATTTCTGACGAGATCAACGCCTGCACGGTGAAGATCGACGTGAGCGAGGACGGCGAGAGCGCCCCCTGGCTCCTGCTGTTCAAGAACGAGACCCACAATCACCCCACGGAGATCGAACCCTTCGGCGGCGCGGCCACGTGCGTGGGCGGCGCCATCCGCGATCCGCTCTCGGGCCGCGGCTACGTGTACGGAGCCATGCGAATCTCGGGCGGCTCGGACCCGCGGGTGCCGATCTCGCAGACCCGCGAGGGCAAGCTTCCCCAGCGCACGATCGCCCAGACGGCCGCCGCCGGCAATGCCAGCTACGGCAACCAGATCGGTCTGGCAGCCGGCATCGTCGACGAGATCTACCACCCCGGCTACGAGGCCAAGCACATGGAGCTCGGCGCCGTCATCGCAGCCGTCCCCGAGGCTCAGGTGCGGCGCGAGGAGCCGACGCCGGGCGACGTCGTGGTTCTCGTGGGCGGGGCAACTGGCCGCGACGGAATTGGCGGGGCCACCGGCTCGTCGAAGGAGCAGACGGTCGAGTCCGTCGAGCTGGCCGGCGCAGAGGTCCAAAAGGGCAACGCGCCCGAGGAGCGCAAGCTCCAGCGGCTCTTCCGTAACCCCGAGTTCTCGCTGGCGATCAAGCGCTGCAACGACTTCGGCGCGGGCGGCGTCTCGGTGGCCGTGGGCGAACTGACCGACGGCCTCGATATCAACCTCGACGTGGTTCCCACGAAGTACGCGGGTCTGGACGGCACCGAGATCGCCGTCTCCGAATCGCAGGAGCGTATGGCGATCGTCGTGGAGGCTAACGACGTCGACCGCGTGATCGAGCTGGCAGCCGAGGAAAACCTGAGCGCGACTCCGATCGCCACGGTTACCGACGACGCGCGCATGACGATGTACTGGCGCGGCGCGCCCATCGTGGATCTCTCGCGCGCCTTCCTCGACACGAACGGTGCATCCAAGTCGGCCACCGCCCACGTGCGTGCGGCCGATGCCGACGCTGCGGAGGGGGAGCCACACGGCGCAACCGGCTTCGCTGACTCGATGCGCGAGACCGTCGGGGATCTCAACGTGGCCTCCAAGCAGAGCCTGTCCGAGGGCTTCGACTCGACGGTCGGCGCCGGCACCGTGCTCATGCCGTTCGGCGGAACTCATCAGGAGACCCCGATCCAGGCGATGGTCCACCGCCTGCCCGTGCGCGGCGAGACGGAGGATTGCTCGCTCATGTCGTGGGGGTACAACCCCGACCTCATGTCGGCTGACCAGTATCGCGGCGCCTACGCGGCCGTGGTCGAATCGGTGGCCAAGCTCGTGGCGACCGGCGCGGACATGACCGACGTCTACCTCTCCTTCCAAGAGTATTTCGAGGCGCTCGGCGAGGATCCGGCGCGCTGGGGCAAGCCCGTCGGCGCACTTCTCGGCGCACTCGAGGCGCAGCTCCAACTCGGCGTGGGCGCGATCGGCGGCAAGGATTCGATGTCCGGCTCCTTCGAAGAGCTCGACGTCCCGCCCACCCTCGTCTCCTTCGCCGTGACCACCCAGCGGGTCGGCGATATCGTTGCCCCGCAGCTCGGGCCCGTCGGCGCACCGGTCACCGTGATCGTCCCCGACCTCGGCGACGGCTCACTCGACGGGCTTCCCACGGGCAAATCGCTCCTCGCAAACTTCGCGCGCGTGAATGAACTGCTGCGCTCGGGCGAGGTCGTTGGCGCGTGGGCCGTCGGCTTTGGCGGCATCCGCGAGGCGGTCTTCAAGATGGGCATCGGCGAGCGCCGCGGCCTCGCATTCTCCGACGACGCCGTCCTCGACGTTCCGTACGGATCCATCGTTCTCGCGTGGGCGGCGAACGCGGACCCGATCGTCGGCGAGTACCTGGGGGAGGTGACCGACGGCGAATTTAGCCGCGGTGATGACGTGGTGAGCGTGGAAGAGCTGCGCGCGATCTACAACGGCGCCCTGAGCGACGTGTATCCCGCCACCGTGGACCAAGACGGCGTCGAGGCCGGTGGCATCAGCGCCGCTGAGCTCCAAGATCTGGTCGATCAAGCCGCTATCGACCGCGCACGCGCCGCTCAGACTTCCGCACGGCCTGCCGATCGGGCCGGCGTCGCTGATCAGGCAGGCGTCGCGGCTGGACCAACCAGCGGATCTGCGTCGGCGAAGGTTCTCATCCCGGTGTTCCCGGGCACGAACTGCGAGTACGACACGGCGCGAGCCGTGGAGCGCGCGGGCATGGATGCGGAGATTTTCGTGATCCGCAATCGCGACGTGGAGGACATCGAGCGCTCGATCGAGGAGTTCGCCCAGGTGGCTGGACGTGCGCAGGCGATCGTCTTGCCCGGCGGCTTCTCAGGCGGCGATGAGCCGAACGGCTCGGCGAAGTTCATGACGTCCTTCTTGCGCAACGCGGAGGTCTCCGAGGCGATCAGCGACCTCATGGATAACCGCGGTGGCCTCATGCTGGGCATCTGCAACGGTTTCCAGGCCCTCATCAAGCTCGGCCTGGTCCCGTACGGCACGATCACGGAGCCGACCGCCACCTCGCCCACGCTGACGCTGAACCGGATCGGGCGCCACCAGTCGCACATCGCGCGCGTGAAGGTGACATCAACGCTCAGCCCGTGGCTCGCGGGAGTGAAGTCCGGCGAGGTCTACAACGTGCCGATCTCGCACGGCGAGGGCCGGTTCACGATGGACGAGGCCGAGATCGTCGCGCTCGCTAAGGCAGGGCAGTTCGCTACCCAGTACGTTGACCTCGACGGCAAGCCGACGCTCGCGACGCCGGACAACCCGAACGGCTCGCTACTCGCCGTGGAGGGCCTAACCTCACCGGACGGACGCATCTTCGGCAAGATGGGTCACGCCGAGCGCATCGGCTCAGGCCTCTACCGCAACATTCCGGGCGAGTTCGACATGAGGCTCTTCGAGTCCGCCGCCGCGTTCTTCGCCTAGGTCCAAGCGTCGCTGCACCTTCCTGCGCAGAAGATATCCCTCCGCGCAGAAGCTGCGCGCGTCCGTGCGTCGCTCTTCCGCCTGCGGCAAAGATTCTTGCCCGAAGGCGTAATTCCTCACGCCAGCTCGCTGCGGAGTGCAAAGATTGAGCAGCATAGTGAAGATTTACGGGGTGAGAACAACGTCCGATCAATCTAGTGTGAGCGCTCCCGCGCGTACCGATGAGTGGCAGCCGTCGCTCGCTGAAGCAGAACGCGTCGCTAGCGACATGGGAACTGATACGAAACGCGGGCTCACGGCCGCCGAGGCCGCGAGCCGCCTCGAGCGGTACGGGCCAAACGAACTGACCGGCAAGCCGCCGGTGCCCGCGTGGAAGAAGTTCATCAAGCAGTTCCAAGATCCACTCATCTACCTCTTGATCGTCGCGATCCTTATCTCGATCGTGGCGTGGGTGGCGGACGGGGCCACGGGCGTGCCCGTCGATGCGATTGTCATCGGAGTGATCGTCGTGCTCAACGCGATCATCGGCTTCGTCCAGGAGAACAAGGCGGAAAACGCGGTGGCCGCGCTCGCGGACATGACCGCCGCTCACTCCACCGTCCTGCGAGACGGCGAGCTGACCGACGTCGCGTCTGCCGACATCGTCCCGGGTGACGTTCTCGTGCTCAACGAGGGCGACGCC
Source organism: Trueperella sp. (assembly GCF_043424875.1). Classification (NCBI taxonomy): domain Bacteria; kingdom Bacillati; phylum Actinomycetota; class Actinomycetes; order Actinomycetales; family Actinomycetaceae; genus Trueperella; species Trueperella sp. The sequence continues at coordinate 20,581 of NZ_JBHWPL010000021.1, forward strand.
GTCGGCGCCGATGCCCGGCTCATCAGCGCCACCTCTCTCCAAGTCCTCGAATCCTCACTGACCGGCGAGTCGGAGGCCGTCACGAAGCAGACCGAGGCGCTCGAGGAGGAGGCGAGCCTCGGGGACCGCACGAACATGGTCTTTAAAGGAACGGCCGTGGTCACGGGCGTTGGCCGAGCCGTCGTCACCGGAACCGCGATGGACACCGAGATGGGCAAGATTGCCTCCATGCTCGACGAGACGGAGGACGAGGATTCCCCGCTCCAGCAAGAGATCGCCCAGATTTCGAAGATGCTTGGCGGCCTCGTCATCGTCATTGCGCTGATTGTCATGGCCGCGTTGGCGATCATCAACGGGGTAAGCAGTCTCAACGAAGCGGTCGACATCCTGCTCATGGGCGTGTCGCTCGCCGTGGCGGCCGTTCCCGAGGGGCTGCCCGCCATCCTCTCGCTCGTCCTCGCGATCGGCGTTCAGCAGCTCGCCAAGCGCAACGCGGTGATGAAGAGCCTGCACTCGGTCGAAACGCTTGGGTCGACCTCGGTGATCTGCTCCGACAAGACCGGCACGCTGACCAAGAACGAGATGACCCTGCGCGAGATGGTGACGCCTTCTGGCACCACCACGTTCGAGGGCACGGGCTACGAGCCGGTCGGCGATGTAAACGCCACGGACGGCGGCGCGCTCGACGAGGCCAGGCGCGCGGTGGTCGCTGGCGCGCTTGCCAATAACGCGCAGCTCTCGAATTCGTCTGGCTCGTGGAAGATCACCGGTGATCCGACGGAGGCCGCGTTCCTCGTCGGCGCACCGAAGCTCGATGGCACGACCGCCGTCGTCGACCGCTTTGACCGCCTCGGCGAAGTTCCGTTCTCCTCCGAACGCAAGATGATGAGCGTGCTCGCCCGTGGCGAGGGCGCCACCTTCGTGTTCTCGAAGGGCGCGCCAGACGTGCTGGTCAGCCTCTGCGACTACGTGCAGGTGGGGGACGAGACGATCGAGATCACGGACGAGCATCGCCAGGCGGTGCTCGAGACAGTCGAGTCCCTGTCCAAGGACGGCTACCGCACGCTCGGCACCGCGTATCGCAAGGCCAGCGACGACGAGGCGGCGGACTTTACGAGCGAATCCGAGCACTCGCTCGTTTACCTCGGAACGGCGGGCATTATCGATCCGCCGCGCCCCGAGGCCGCGGACGCGATGCGTCACGCACACGGCGCGGGCATCCGAACCGTCATGATTACCGGCGACCACCCCGTCACGGCGGCTCGCATAGCCGCGGACCTCAACGTCTCGGGAGATAGGACGCCGACGGCGGTGACCGGGACCGAGATCGACGCGATGGACGAGGCGGCTCGCCGCGCGACAACTCGGGACACCGATGTGTACGCGCGGGTGGCCCCGGAACACAAGCTCCAAATCGTTGACGCGCTTCAAGACGATGGCCACATCGTCGCCATGACGGGCGACGGCGTGAATGACGCACCCGCGCTCAAGTCGGCGGACATTGGCGTGGCGATGGGCGTCACCGGCACAGAGGTGACGAAGGAAGCCGGAGACATGATCCTCGGCGACGACAACTACGCAACGATCGTCGCCGCTGTTCGCCAGGGCCGCGTGGTCTTCGACAACATCAAGAAGTTCATGCGCTACCTGCTGAGCTCGAACATGGGCGAGGTCTCCACGGTGTTCCTCGGCGTGGTGCTCGCGAGCGTCATCGGCCTGGCGGACCCCGTCAATCCGGGCGCCACCGTCGTGCCGCTGCTGGCAACACAAATCCTGTGGATCAACCTCGTGACCGACTCCGGCCCGGCGCTCGCGATGGGCGTGGACCCGGAGATCGACGACGTCATGACCCGCACGCCCCGCAAGAGGACGGACCGGATCATTGACGGCGCGATGTGGAGCCGGATCATCACGATCGGCCTCGTCATGGGCGTCCTGTCCCTCGTCATCTACGACCTCACGCTCCCGGGCGGGCTCGTGAACGGCTTCGAGGGTCTCGTGCCGGCCGAGGCGCAGTTGGACACCGCGCGAACCACCGTGTTTACGGCCCTTGTGTTCATGCAGCTGTTCAACGCGTTCAATTCCCGATCCGAGCTGCATTCCGCGTTCGACCACCTGTTCACGAATAAGTGGCTGTGGGCGTCGGTGGCGTTCGTGGTCATCACCCAGGTGTTGGTGGTCGAGTGGGGTCCGCTCCAGACGGCGTTCGGCGCGGTATCGCTCCACTGGCAGCACTGGGCGCTGGCCATTGGCGCGGGAGCGGCAGTTCTAATGTTCGAGGAAATCGTCAAGGTCATCCGAAGGTCGCGTGCATGATTACTCGCGATCAGATCAAAGAATTGCGTATGGCGGCGGCGAACCAGCACGCCCGCCTCATGGGAGACGCGAGCGCGTGCGTGATCTCAAAGTCGGGCCAGTCATTTCCCGCCGGAAAGTTCTGGGAGGGGCAGACGGCCGCGCTCGGCGAGCTCATGCGCTCGAAGGCCGAGGATCTTCTCGCCGAGGCGGAGCGCCTGCGGGACGTGTGGGCCAATCGGCCGATTCCCGGGCGCGAGCGCGAGGTGGAGAGCTACCGCAGCGGCGGGCTCCAAGCCCTTGCCGACGTCGTCGCCCTCGCCGCGCAGGAGTAACAACTGCGCGGGTGCGGGTGCAGGCATAATAGGTCGGTGACTTTCGTGCATGGCGCCTTTGCCGAGACTGGAACCCCCTACGCGTACAGGTGAAGACCCTTGGGTGGGCGCGGGCGCGTCCGTAGAGTGGCAGAACCAACGACAAGGGAGACCATTCATGGCAAGTACTGATGATCAGAAGATGACGAACGATCAACTGACCTTTGACAATCCCGTCACCCGTTTCGAAGAAATCTCACCGCCGAAGCAAGACCAGCCCGAACCCGGCCTCGACGCCGATCTCGAGCCGAAGACCGACCGCGGCGAAGAATCCTACCGCGGCACCGGCCGACTCGAGGGACGCAAGGCGCTCATCACCGGCGCCGATTCCGGCATTGGAGCCGCCGTGGCGATTGCGTTTGCGCGCGAAGGCGCGGACGTGGCGCTGTCCTACCTTCCCGAGGAGGAAGAGGACGCGCAGTACGTGAAGGGCGTGATTGAAGACGCCGGCCGCAAGGCGTACCTCTTCCCAGGCGACCTCGCCACGCGCGAGGCGTGCGCGACCTTGGTCGAGGAGGCCGTGGAGGCCCTCGGCGGTCTCGACGCGCTCGTCAACAACGCCGGCCGACAGATCGCGGTTGAGGATTTCGAGGATCTGCCCGATGAGCAGTGGGTCAACACGTTCGACGTCAACATTCACGCGATCTACCGAATCACGCAGGAAGCGCTCAAGCACATGCCTGCCGGCTCCACGATCGTGAACTCGACCTCGATTCAGGCGTACTCGCCCTCGGTGCCCCTGCTTGATTACGCCTCCACGAAGGCTGCGATCAACAACTTCTCGAAGGGCCTGGCTCAGGAGCTCGCGCCCAAGGGAATCCGCGTGAACGCCGTCGCGCCCGGGCCGATCTGGACGCCGCTGCAGGTCTCCGATGGTCAGCCGAAGGAGAAGCTGCCGGAGTTTGGCCGGGACACCCCGCTTGGTCGCGCGGGTCAGCCCGTCGAGCTCGCGCCGGCGTACGTCTTCCTGACCTCGCCGGAGTCCAGCTACGTGATCGGCGAGACCCTTAACGTGAACGGCGGACGGCCGACCCCGTAAAGGCTCACCCGAACGCCCCTGGCCGCCCTTGGCCAGGGGCGTTTGTTGCGCTATCGGTCGCAATGTCGGCGCGGTGGCATAACCTTGGCTTATGAGCATGGCCGAGAAAATCTATTCAGTCGTAATGAAACGCAGTTACGAGGCAGAGGAAGCCCTGCCTCCCGAGGTGCAGGACAACGTTGCCCCAAACGGGCTCAAGCAGGTCTCGGCTCAGGCGCTGCAATCCTCCGGCGATCAGCTCGTCAACGCCTCCACCGTGTTGCCGTGGCTGTTCGCGGCTCTCGGCGTCCCTGCGGCGCTGACCGGCCTGCTCGTGCCGATCCGGGAATCTGGATCCATGCTCCCGCAGGCCGCGCTCACCCCGCTCGTGCTCAAGGTCCGCTATCGCAAGTGGGTCTTCGTCGTCGGCTCGCTCATTCAGGCGGCCTCCGTCTTTGCCATGGCCCTCGCAGCCGCGTTCGCCACCGGACTCACCGCCGGCCTCTGGATCATCGCCGCGCTCGCCGTGTTCTCACTTGGCCGGTGCCTGAACTCGATCTCATCCAAGGACGTCCTTGGCCGCACAATCCCCAAGGGCGAGCGCGGCCAGATCAACGGCCTGTCCACCACAATCGGCGGAATCGTGGCCATCACCGTGGGGCTCGCCGTGCGCGTCTTTGGCGGGGAGGATCTGTCTGCCGCGGCAATCGGCTGGTTCCTCGTGGTCGGCGGCGCGCTCTGGCTCGGCGTTGCCCTCGTCTACTCGCTTATCAAGGAGCCTGCGGGCGAGGCGGAGGATAACGACGACGACGCGGCCGGTTCCACCGGATGGTTCCGGGATTCTATTCGCCTGCTGCGCGAGGACAAGCCTTTCCGCAATTTCGTGGGCGTTCGAAGCCTGCTCCTCGTGTCGTCGCTCGCGCCGCCGTTCATCGTGACGCTCTCGATCCAGCAGGGGTCCTCCGGTCTGGCTGGCCTGGGTAGCTTCATCCTCGCCTCGGGCGTGGCACGCATGCTCGGAGGCCAAGCCTTTGGCCGCTTCGCAGACCGATCGAGCAAGACCCTCATGAGCCTGGGCGCAGGCTTCGCCTCCGCCGTCGTCATCCTCACCGTGGCGCTCGCGGCCATTCCCGCGTTCAGCGGCGAGGGGTGGATGGGAACCGCGCTGTTCGTCGTCGCCTATTTCCTGCTGACGTTCATGCACACGGGCGTGCGGGTCGGGCGAAAGACGTACGTCGTGGACATGGCCGAAGGCGACCAGCGCACCACCTACGTGGCCGTCTCGAACTCGGCGATGGGCATCATCCTCCTTATCGTCGGTGCGGTCAGCTCGGCGCTCGCCGTCGCTCACGTCAACTGGGCGCTCCTCTTCCTCGCGTTGATGGGTCTCGTGGGGGTCTTCGCGGGTGCGAAGCTCCCCGACGTGTCAAAGGGCTAGTGTGCCGGCGGACCAAAGCGCCGCCGGCGTAAAACCGAACCGCGCAACGTGTCAACGTTCATGCGTGCCGTGGGCGAAATGTATCCGGCATCATTCCATTTAACGCCGGGCTTGGCTAGGGTCAGACAACATCGTTCGTTAACAAGGGGAGTTTATGGCCACGCAGAAGAAGGCACTCACGTGGGGTGTGCCGATCGTCGTCGTTCTCATCGCTGTCGCGCTTATCGCCTACATTCTCGGCCAGCAGGCAAGCGACGGCGCCGACGCGCAAGAGCCCGTCAACACCGTCGAGCCGGCTCAGGGCCCCACCCCGCCAAGCGGCGTCCAGCAGCCGGGCACCCCGGATTACGCGGAGCTCGAGCGGCGCATCGAGGGTGATCCGCTCGCCAAGGGCGCTGTGGATGCTCCCGTGGTTCTCGTGGGCTTCTCGGATTACCAGTGCCCGTTCTGTGGCAAGTGGTCAGGCGAAACCCTGCCCGCGCTCCAACCCTACGTCGATAGCGGCCAGCTGCGCATCGAGTGGTACGACATCTCGATCTTCGGCGACGATTCCCACCGCGCCGCCCTCGCCGCCTACGCCGCCGGCCAGCAGGGGATGTTCTGGGAATACCACGAGCAGCTCTTCCCGGGCGGCGAGCTGCGCAGCCCCGCCGAACTCAGCGAGGAGTCCCTCATCGCAATCGCCGGGGAGGTCGGCCTTGACGTCGACCAGTTCACCGCCGACCTCGCATCCGCCGAGGTCAGCCAGGCTGTGGACGCGAACATGCAGACCGGGCTCGAGTTCGGAGTGTTCTCCACCCCGTCGTTCACGGTGAACGGTCAGCCGATCGTGGGCGCGCAGCCCCCGCACGTCTTCATCGACGCCGTCGAAACCGCCATCGCCTCGGAGTAAGAGTGGACATCGGGTTCCTCACGGCATTTGTGGGCGGGATTCTCGCCCTCCTCTCGCCGTGCGCGGCGTTGCTGCTGCCCGCGTTCTTCGCCTCGACGGTGAACTCCGGGCCGCGCCTCGTGCTCCACACCGTCGTCTTTTACGCCGGCCTGCTCGTCGTGCTCGTGCCGCTGGGCATGGGGGCGGGCGCCTTCGGCTCGCTGTTCGTGACGCACCGCGACACGCTCATCACCGTCTCCTCGATCCTTCTCATCGTGCTCGGCGTGGCCCAGATCCTCGGCTTCGGCTTCGATCCGGGAAAGCTCATGCCGGGCCAGGACGCCCGCCAGTCCAAGTCGAAGAGCGCGACCGGCATCGCTAAGACGTTCCTTCTTGGCACGACGTCGGGGGTCGCCGGGTTCTGCGCCGGGCCCATCCTGGGCGCGGTTCTCACCATGGCCGCCGCCAGCGGAAATACCGTGACCGCCGGCTTGCTGCTCGCCACCTATGGCGCGGGCATGGTCGTGCCGCTGTTGCTTATCGTGCTCTTGTGGCGCCCGCTCGGCGAGCGCGGCCGGTCGGTTCTGCGCGGCCGCACCTTCACCGTCTTCGGATGGGAATTTCACACGACATCCGTGCTGACCGGCGCGCTCATCGTGGCGATCGGCGTCCTGTTCTGGCGCACCAACGGCCTGGTTGGCGTGCCCGAGCTCATCCCGCTCGACGTGCAGGCCAGCCTGCAAAACGCCGCGCAGGTGCTCACGAACCCCATCTTCGACATCCTCGCGATCCTCGTGATCACCGCGGTGATCCTGGCGATCTGGTTCCGATATCGCTCCCGCGCAGAGGACTCGGCCAGCGAGGATCAGCCTCAATTCCTTGGAACCGATACCTCCGGCGCGAATCTGATCTCGCCCGACACACCGCACCGCAAGCCTGACCGACAGGAGTCCCTATGACACCCCGCACCCGCCTTGCCGCCCTCGCACTCGCGGCCGGCCTCGGGCTGGCGGGCTGCTCGTCCGCCGTCGACGATGAGTCCACATCCCAGGCCGAGCCCAATCGCACGGTACAGACGGTGACCGACGAGCCCGCCGTCGTCGACGTATCCGCCATGAACGTGCCGAACTCGTTTAGTGGAATGACCGTGATTGACCCGGAGTGGACGACGCCCGCGCAGTACGCCTCGGGAGTGTACGTGGGGGCGAAGGACGCCGGGCACGCCCTCGAGTTCACCGCGATTTCGGCCACCGGCGACGTGCTGTGGTCGGTGGAGCGGCCGCTGTCCTGCACCGGATTCACGCTCGCGCACACGAGCGATGGTCGGGCGCTGGCCGTGCTCGTCGACACGCAGAGCACCGATGAGGCGCTCGCGCAGAACTCCGCGACTGCCTACGACCTCCACACGGGCGAGGTCGTGTGGGGCCCGGTCGACGTGCCCGGCCCGTACCAGGGCCCCGGCCTGGTGTTCGCCGCGCCCCCGGAGGATTTCATGGGCGAGGGTGGCGCGCGCGTGGCACTCAATCCCGACGACGGCTCGGTCGCCCTCGACGAGGCCTCCGGCACGCGCATCCTCGGCGATTTCTCCGGAACCATTCTCTCCATCGACAACGACGAACTGAGCGCGCGCACATCGACGAGCCCGGAGGTGCTGTGGTCCGTTGGCCTGAGCGAGCACGGCTGGGAGGCGAGCGAGCTGCGTGGCTCGGTCGACGAGATGGCCGCCCAGAAATACGGGTTGCTGTCCATCAACGGCGGGCCCGGCCCGGTCATTGACCTCGCCACCGGCGAGGTTCTCATCGAGCGGGCGATGGACCTGGGGGAGGACCCGATGTCCGGCACGCTTATCGTGCTCGACGACGCCGGCCTGCATTCGTTTGATCCCACGAACAACCTCCTGTGGTCGCAGGCGATGGTTGACGATACGTCGATCGCCACGGTCGGGGGCGTGTTTGTGTACCTGCGCGTGGGCGATACCGTCCGCGCTCACAACGTCCTGACCGGCGCCGTTGCCATGGCCTACGTGGACGGCACGCCCGGCACGATCCTCGTGCCAGCACACATCTCGCCAGAGGGAGCCGGCCTGCTCTATGACGAGAACGGCGAGCTGATCATCGCCACCGTTGAGGGCATGGGCGATGGCATGGTCGGTGAAGGGCCGGCGGGTGAAGGGCCGGATACCCCGTAGACTGCACCGCACACACCGCAGCGCGACCCCACCACCCCACAGCACCTCTCCCCACAGCGCACGCAGCGCCACACCACCTCACTCACGAATCACACGAAAGGACGATCCCGTGTCACGAGCAATTGAGGCAGCCGAAGCCGCACCATTCGAGGTCGATGTCATCTATCACGGCATTCCCACCTCGCTGGCCGAAGCCGCCGAGATGTCCGGCGTCGAACCGCACCAGCTTCAAAAGACCATGGTGGTCCGCGTGGGCGAGGGGAAGTACCTCATCGTTCTCGTCCCGGGCGATAACGTCATCGATTGGAAGAAGCTGCGCCACGCCGTCGGCGAATCTCGGCTCTCGTTGGCTCCGCAAGAGGAGGCCGAACGCGCCACCGGGTTCAAGCGGGGCACGATTACGCCGTTCGGGCTTGCGAAGCCGATGCCCGTCGTCGTCGACGAATCGATGCGGGGCGAACGCATATCGCTGGGCGCGGGAGAGCCGGGCGTCAACCTCGTTCTGGCGGCAGATGATCTGATCGGCCACGTCGGCGCGATCGTCGCCGACATTTCAAAGCT
>NZ_JBHWPL010000022.1:0-58337 GCF_043424875.1 Trueperella sp.
GATTTGGGCGCGGATCTCCGGCTCGATTGACGTGCCCACTTTGAGGATCGTCAGCGCATCGGCTCTGCTGGATACCTCCTGGAGCTCTCCAATGATCTGCTCGCGCAGCCCGTTGTGTGCCGAACCGGCAAGGGAGTCGAGCTCGAGCGCGGGGCCATCGTCCGGCGTCGTTTTTCCCGCGGAAGGCGGCAGAAGGATGAGCATACGTGTCCTTTCACGCATCAATCGGGTGGCTAACAGCAGGTATAATCGTATCCGCAGTTGGCCGGGCGGCCGCGTGTGAACACGAGGAACGTCCGGGCTCCACAGGGACACGGTGGTGGGTAACGCCCACTCGGAGCGATCCGCAGGCCAGTGCCACAGAAAGTAAACCGCCAGCCTCGGCTGGTAAGGGTGAAAGGGTGAGGTAAGAGCTCACCGCGGCCCAGGTGACTGGGACGGCATGGTAAACCCCACCGGGAGCAAGACCGAGCAGCGCGCTATGAGTGTCCCACTCGCGCGCGGGTTGGTTGCTCGAGCCCACTGGTAACGGTGGGCCTAGATAGATGGTCGCCACCGCTTTTGCGGAACAGAACCCGGCGTATAGGCCAACTGCACTGTGGCCCGCTTCGGCGGGCCACACGCATGTGCGGCTACTGCGTGAGCGTCTGCTTCGCGTACAGCGCCGATCCCACGATGCCGGCGGAGTTGAGCAGGTCTGCGGGCACAATCGGTGCGTTGGTGTCGATCAGCGGCACGAACTTCTTGTGCTGCTTGGAGACCCCGCCGCCGACAATGAAGAGGTCGGGGGAGAAGAGCATCTCGATATGGCCAAACACCTTCTGCAAGCGCTCGGCCCACTCCTCGAAGCTGAGCTCCTCGCGCTCGAACACGGCTGAGGACGCGAAGTGCTCGGCCTCCATGCCGTTGTCGAGAATGACGTGCCCAAGCTCGGAGTTGGGAACGAGCACGCCGTCCGAGACCAGTGCAGAACCGATGCCAGTGCCAAGCGTGAGCATGATGATGGTGCCCTTTTGCCCGTTCGCAGCGCCGTAGTAGACCTCGGCGTAACCGGCCGCATCGGCGTCGTTCATCACGGCCACCGGGCGCTTGAGCTTGCGCGAGATCACGCGAGCCGGGAACTGACCCTCCCACTCTTTGGAAAGGTTGGCCATGAACGGAATCTGCCCGCGCACAATCGGTGCGGGGAAGGACACGCCCACGGGAACCTCGTCGGGGAGCTCGAAGTGCTCGACGATCTGGCGGATGATCTTCGCGATCTCCTTCGGCTCCGCATTTTCCGGGGTCGGGATGCGGTAGCGCTCGTCGAGGAACTGGCCGGTCTTCAGGTCGACGGGCGCGCCCTTGATGCCGGAGCCTCCGACGTCCACGCCGATCGCGACTTTGCGATACTTCTTCTTCATTGTTCTCCTGCGGTTGGGGCGCTAGCTGCGGATGTGCTAGCGCCGGTTCGCTAACTTTGCGGGATTGCCCGGGTCGTCTGGCCCTGCGAGGGCAGGGTGAGGATCTCCGCGCCGTCGTCGGTCACAACGATGGTGTGCTCGAACTGGGCGGTGCGGCCGCGATCCTTCGTCAGCACGGTCCAATCGTCATCCCACTGCCACCAGTCGATCTCACCCAGGGTGAGCATCGGCTCGATGGTGAAGACCATGCCGGGTTCGATGAGCTGGTTGTAGCGCGGTGCGGTGTCGAAGTGCGGGATGATGAGCCCCGAGTGGAACGCCTCACCCACGCCGTGGCCGGTGAAGTCTTCGACTACGCCGTAGTCGAATCGCTTGGCGTAGCTCTCAATGACGCGGCCGATCACGTTAATCTCGCGCCCCGGCTTGACCGCCTTGATTCCTCGCATCATGGCCGTGTAGGTGCGCTCGCACAGGAGGCGAGATTCCTCATCGACCTCGCCGACGTAGAACATCGCGTTCGTATCGCCGTGCACGCCGTCAATGTAGGCGGTCACGTCAAGGTTGACGATATCGCCTTCCTCGAGCGGACGATCGTCGGGGATGCCGTGGCAAATCACCTCATTGATCGACGAGCAAATGGACTTCGGATAGCCCATGTACTCCAGCGTGGAGGGATAGGCGCCCTTGGAGACCATGTAATCGTGCGCAATCTTGTCGATCTCATCGGTCGTGACGCCCGGCGCGATGGCGGCGCCAGCCAAATACATGGCGTCGGCGGCGATGGTGCCGGCTGCCCGGATCTTCTCGACGATCTCGGGCGACTTCACGTCGGAGGTGGTGACCACCTCGGGACCATCGTGAAAGAGATACTCTGGCCGTTCGATGTGTGCGGGAACGGGCCGGATGGGCGATACGTTGCCCGGTTGAAGATTTCCAAGTGGAGCGCGATCTGCTTGCATGGCGATAAGCTTAGCAAGCGTGGCCGCGAGGTCGAATTGCAGGTGGCCACCGACGACGTAGGAGAGACATGGCCTTTTGGTACAACATGAACACTGGTGAGGTGGCCGAATCGACGGAGCCGCCGTTTGACGCCTCGGAGCGCATGGGCCCGTACGACACGAAGGACGCCGCCAAGAACGCCTACCTCACGGCCGCAGTTCGCAACGCCGACGCCGACATCAGCGAAAAGGCGTGGAAGACCGCGGGAGAAGATGACTTCGATCGCGACCAGCGCAAGTGGAAAGAAGCCTGGGATAAGTAGCGCCGCTGGTCACGCGGCGAGCGAAGCCGCGCTCACCAGCCCAAAGGGCGCTGATAGCCTGACGGCGTGCGCAGCGCCCTTCGGTGCGCGATGACAACAATTTGACGAGGAGTTAATCGGTGCGACTCATTCTTGTTCGCCACGGCCAGACCTACAACAACGCATCCAACACGATCGACACGGCTGTGCCGGGTGCAGTACTGACGGAAGAGGGCTGGACGCAGGCGAACGACGTCGTCGGCAAGCTCATGGCGTTTGCACCGGAAGCCGTGTGGGCGTCGAATCTCACGCGCACCCAGCAAACCGCCACACCGCTTTCCACGCGACTCAGCCTGGACATCAACGTTCACGAGGGCTTCCGCGAAATCGAAGCCGGCTCGCTCGAGGGAGGCACGTCCGAGGACGCTTACCGCGAGTACTCGCAAATCATCGTCGGCTGGATCCAGGGCGACATGGACGTGCCCATGGTCGGGACTGACGTGACGGGCACGGCGGTTCTTCAGAGATTCGACGACGCCGTCCGCGCGGCTGAAGCACAAGGCGCGGCAACCGCGGTGGTCTTCGCGCACGCTGGCATCATCTCGTTCTGGGTGGGCATGCGCGGGGGAGTGACCACCGACAAGGAGGATTTCGTCCCGCTGTCCAACACCGGAATTGTGGCGCTGAGCGGCTCATTGGACGAGGGCTACCGCCTCGAATCGTGGATGCATCTCACGTACGAGCTGCCCGAGGACGAGCCGATGAGGGAACTCGCCGAGGAGATCGCCGAAGAGCTCTAGCCGTGCTCATGTGAGCACGTTTTCCACTTTAACAATTTTTCTGTGTAATTCCACATTCTAGATGTTAGATTTGTGAATGCCCGCCATGGGATCCAAATTCAACGAGGAATGAGGGAATATGTCCAATCTCAATCACGACGGCCCACTCGTCATTGCCCTAGACTCATCGACCACGTCAACGAAGGCGATCGTTGTTGACACCTCCGGTAACATTGGCCACATCGCAAAGCGTAATATCCAGCTCCACACCCCGGCGATGGATTTTTACGAGCACACCCCCGAACGCTGGTGGGAGACCTCTCGCGACACGATCGCAGAGGTTGTCTCCAAGCTCAGCTCCCAGGAACGAGAGCGCGTTGCAGCGTTTGGTCTGACTCACCAGCGCGAGACCTTCGCACCGTTCGATGAGAACGGCAAGGCCATCCGCAACGGCATTCTCTGGCTCGATTCGCGAGCAGCCGACCAGATCGCTCGGTACGGCAGCGCTCACGTCCATGAGTTGTCCGGTAAGCCTGCGGGCGTGACGCCCGGCATCTACAAGATGGCGTGGGTGAAGGAAAACGAACCTGAATCGTTCGAGAAGGCACACAAGATCGTTGACGTGCTCGCCTACATCACGTTCAACCTGACCGGCCGATGGGCATCGTCCGAGGCCGCGGCAGACTCACTTGGCCTCCTCAACATCACCGAACGCGATTACTCAGACGAGCTGCTTGAGATCGCAGGCGTGCGTCGCGAGCAGATGGCCGATCTCGTCACGCCCACCGAGGAGATCGCTCCTCTCAAGGATGAGCTCGCCGACGAGTGGGGGCTCAAGAAGGGCATCCCGATCGTCGCTGGTCTCGGAGACGGGCAAGCCGCAGGAATCGGCGCGGCCGCCGTCACGCCAGAAATCGGCTACCTCAACCTTGGAACCGCGGTCAACGCCGGCGTGGAATCGCCGCACTACAAGTTCGATCCGGTCTTCCGCACCCACGTCTCGGGTATCCCCGGTAACTACGTGTACGAGGTGCTGCAGTCGTCGGGTTCGTACCTAGCCGGCTGGTTCCGTGAATCGCTCGGCGATCCGAAGCTGCTTGGCGAGCCCGATCCGGCGCTCGAAGAGGCTGCCGCTCACATCCCGCCCGGATCAGAGGGCCTGATCACCCTGCCGTATTGGAACGCCGTCCAGTCACCGCACTGGGATGCTCTTGCACGCGGCGCCGTCGTCGGCTGGCGCGGAACCCACTCACGTGCACACATGTACCGCTCGATCCTGGAATCGATCGGCTTCGAAATGCGGCACAACCTCGATTCGCTCGAGGCGGGCACGGGCGTCACGTTGCAGGGCCTGCGCGGCATGGGCGGCGGAACACGCTCGCCGCTGTGGCGCCAGATCATGGCCGATACGACCGGCCTGCCGATCACGATTACGCTTCAGGATGAGGTCTCGGCGCTCGGCGCTGCCGTGCTCGCGATGGCACACACGGGCGCGTTTGGCTCGAACGACGTCGCCACGGCAGCCAACGAGATGGCGCAGCTGGGCGACACGATCGAACCGAACATGGAACTGCACGAGCAGTACCGCGACGTGGCCGAGGTTCAGCGCAAGCTCTACCCGCAGCTGAAGGAGATCTTCACTGAGCTCCACGAGCTCAGCGCACGCTACCCGTCCACTCGCCCCGAATCACCGAAGGAAGAGGAGTAAACACGATGACGAAAGTAACGGTACTTGGAGCCGGAGCAATGGGCTCGGCCATCTGCAATCCGCTGGTAAAGGCCGGTTGGGATGTCCACCTGTGGGGCACGTGGCTCGATGACCACCTGATCGACGCGATCGACGCCGGTGAGCCGCATCCGCGCACGAACGCGATCATCTCGTCGGAGGTCACCACCTACCGCAGCGATGACCTAGAGCAGGCGCTCGAGGGCGCGAACGTCGTCATCCTCGCCGTTGCCTCTGTCGGTGTGCCCAAGGTGACCGAAATGGCGCTGGGTGGAATGTCGAAGGCGGATGCCGTGTGGCTGACGTCGAAGGGATTCAACCCTGATCCAGACGGCAAGATCGAGCTGCTTCCGGCGGCCCTTCGCCGAATTGCGAAAAACAACGGATACACGCTGCCGCCGATCGTGGCCGTGGCAGGCCCGGTCAAGGCCAACGAGTGCGCCACCGGCGAGCCAACGGCAACGATTTTCGGGTGCTCGGATCTGTCGGTTGCGCAAAAGTACGCGCGTGAGGCGACGACGTCGCGGTACCGGATCGAGGCAAGCGACGACGAAGTCGGCGTCGAGATCTGCGCGCCGATGAAGAACGTCTACGCGATCTCGCTGGGCATCGCCGATGGTTTGGAGGAGGCGACGGGCTTCCCTCACCACAACCTCAAGGCCGCAACCTTCGCGCAGGCGGTGAAAGAGATGTCGGTTCTCGGTCAGGCGCTCGGCGCCAAGCCAGAGACCGCATTCGGGCTCGCCGGCGTGGGTGACTTGGAGGTAACCGGACTCTCCGGGCGTAACAAGGTGTACGGTGTACGTCTTGGGCGCGGTGAGGCTCCGGCCGAGGCGCTTGCAGAAATGGAGCGTCTGGAACAGACTGTCGAAGGTGTTCCCGCTGCTGGTTACGCCAAAGATTTGGTCAGCCAGCTCGGAGTCACCGAGGAACAGGTACCGTTGTTCTTCGCCGTCTCTCGGATTCTCGACGGCGGGATTGACGACGTGAAGGAAGAAGTGGCCGAGGCCGTTCTTCCACGACACTAGGAGGCACCGTGGCATCCCCTTCGGCCAGACGCCAGCAGATCGTGGCTACTCTCGTGAAATTCGGGGAAACCACGGTGGAGGACCTTGCCAAGGAGCTCGACGTATCGTCCATGACGATCTATCGAGACGTGGCAGAACTGGAAGCCTCCAGCCTGGTTACGCGCCGCAGGGGAATGATACGTGCGACGGACTCGTCGTTAGTCGAGTCCGCCGCCGCCATCCGCATTGCCAGTAACTCCGAGGTCAAGGACAGCCTTGCCGAGGCCGTTGCGGGCTACCTTCGGCCAGGTCTTTCAATCTGTCTCGATGATTCGACGACGAACCTGGCTCTGCTGTCCTATCTTGAGGACTTGCAACCGGCCACGGTGATTACCAATGCCGAGTTCATTGCCAAAGAGGTGCGTGCCCAGCACGAAACCAACCTTATTTTGACCGGCGGCACCTACGAGACGTGGGCCGATGCATACACGGGGCTGGTGGCAGAGCTGGGACTGGCATCGGTCCGCGCGGATGTGTGCGTCATGTCCGCCACGGCCGTCGATCTCAAACACCATTTCCACCCCTCGCAGGCGATGGCCCGCGTCAAGCGCGCGATGTTGGCGTCGTCGCGATTTTGTATCCTCGCTATCGACGCGTCCAAGCTCGAGCGCTCGGGCCTGTTCAAAGTGGGCGACCTATCCGACTTTGATGTCATCGTGGTCGACTCGCGCCTTCCCGACGACTTCGTGAGCCAGCTCGAAGAGGACGGCCGCACCGTCGTGCGCGCCTAGCGCTAGAGGTCGTAATACAGCGCGAACTCGTAGGGATGCGGTCGGTGCCGGAGCGCTTCGATCTCGTTGACGCGCTTGTTCTCGATCCACGTGGCAATGAGGTCCTCGTTAAACACGCCGCCTTCGACGAGGTACGCGTGATCTTCTTCGAGGGCTGACAGCGCGACGTCGAGAGAGCAGGGCAGCTTCGCGATATTTGCCTGTTCCTCGGGCGAGAGCTCGTAGAGATCCTTGTCGATAGGATCGGCGGGCTCAATGCGGTTGCGAATGCCGTCGAGGCCTGCCATGAGCTGAGCGGCAAAGGACAGGTAGGGGTTTGCCGCCGGGTCGGGCGTGCGGAATTCGATGCGCTTGGCTTTGGCCGAGGATCCCGTCACTGGAATGCGAATGCATGCCGAGCGATTACCCGCCGAATACACGAGGTTGATCGGCGCCTCGAAACCGGGCACGAGCCGGTGGAACGAATTCACGGACGGATTCGTCAGCGCAAGGAGGGACGGCGCGTGCTTGAGCAGTCCGCCGATATACCAGCGCGCAATGTCGGACAGGCCCGCATAGCCGTCCTCGTCATAGAACAGCGGCTCGCCGTCCTTCCACAGCGACTGGTGGCAGTGCATGCCCGAACCATTCTCCCCGAACATTGGCTTGGGCATGAAAGTCACCGTGTGCCCAGCCTGGAACGCGGTGTTCTTCACCACGTACTTGAACTTCATCGCGTCGTCAGCCGCGCCAAGCAACGTGTTGAACCGGTAGTTGATTTCCTGCTGGCCTGCCGTTCCCACCTCGTGGTGGGCGCGCTCGATATCGAGACCCACGAGCTGACAGTTGCCCACCATCGCATCGCGCAAATCAACCATCTGATCATGGGGAGCGACGGGGAAGTAGCCGCCTTGGTATTTCGTCTTATACCCGAGGTTGGGACCCTCGTCGCGGTTCGTATTCCACCAGCCCTCGCGGGAGTCGATCGAGTACGTCGAGCGGTTCGGCGTATTCTCGAAGCGGACGTCGTCGAAAATATAGAACTCGGCCTCGGCGCCGAAGAACACCGTGTCCGCGATACCGGTTGAGCGCAGATATTCCTCGGCGCGTTTGGCGATCTGCCGCGGATCGCGCGAGTACGGCTCGCCGGTGAGTGGGTCGACGACGAAGAAGTTCATGACGAGCGTCTTGCGGTCCCGGAACGGGTCGACGTACGCCGTCGTCACGTCAGGCATGAGCTTCATGTCCGACTCGTGAATCTCCGTGAAGCCGCGGATCGACGAGCCGTCGAACATCAGACCTTCCTCAAGCTCCTCACGGGTGAACGCCTTTATCGGAATCGAGAAGTGCTGCATGACCCCGGGAAGGTCACAAAAACGCACGTCAATAAACTCGACGCCTTGGTTAGTCATGAAGACTATGGCTTCGTCCACGCTTGAAAACACGGGCTGCCCCTTGTGTAGGAGTTGTCTGACAAGGAGAATTCTACGGCCTAGGACAGGGTGCAAAAAGAACACGGCCACATAGTGGCCGTGTTCATGTGATTAGCGTCCGCGCATCGCCCGGCGATCGGGGCGGGCGTTGAACGGATCGATGCCCTTCGGAATCGGCAGGGCGTTCGTTGGAATCGCCTTCATGCGAGCCGAGACGGCCGCGACCTCGTCGTGGCTCATCACCTTCGGCAGGCGCTTGATGTGCTTTTCCAGCTTTCTGAGCTTGATCTGATCCTCACCGTTACCGGCCTTGATCACCTGCACGGGCGCGGAGGGCGCCACGCGCTTGATGGCCTTGCGCTCATCGGCGATCAGGCGGTTCACGCGCTCGGAGGGGCCTTCGGCAATGAGTACGACGCCGGGGCGCCCGATTGCTCGGTAGATCATGTCCTGGGTGCGGGCATTGAAGCGCACAGGCTCCTGCTCGATCACCCAGCCGCGCTTGATATTCGAGAGAACGGCGCCAACGGCTCCGGGCATGCCATCAATCTGAGAGTAGGAGGCGCGCTTGACCAGCTGGACGAGCACGAGCAGCGCGAGGGTCACGCCCATCATGAGGCCGATCAGCGGCCAAAGGATCCACTGGCCGGTCGTCACCGTACCAATAACGCCGATGAGAACACCGACGAGGAGACCACCGAGAATAGCCCACGGAGCCCACGAGTAGCTCTTCTTCGAAACGCGGTAGGCGTCCGCTAGGTAGCTATACCACCGCTTCTTCTTTGGCTTGTTCTTCTTGTCCTTGGCCATCGCACTTCCTTGCTTAGATAATCCGCTTTTGAGTTTAGTTGATGGATGCGACTTGCTCAAAAGCCGCACCTAGCGGGCAGCAAAACGCCGTGTATCCGCGCGGCCAATTGTTCCGGCGACGCCGGCCATGCCGAGCCCGCATAGGGCGGCGGCGAGGAAACCGACGTCGATATTCGTTTCCAAAAGTGGGCCAACGGCCGCGCTAGCTGCCGCGACGCCGAGCACGTTTGCCGAGACGATCACGGTGTTGGCCACGCCGTCGCCGCCCATCGGCGCCCACTGGCCCGCGAGCGTGAAGATTGAGACGCCGACTGGGCCGATAAAGATGCCCGCCATAAAGAGGAAGAAGGCGAGGTTTTCGCCGGAGGTTGCGAGCGTGCACGCCGAGGCGCCAATGAGCAGGCCGAACCCGCCGATGAGGATGCGCGAGACGAGGGTGAACCGCGCGGGAAGCGCCACGGCAACGAGCGCGGTGATCGCCGCGCTCAGGCCCATGGCCGAGTAGATGAGGCCGCCGAGCCCCTCAAGCCCGGTGGTCTCCGCGAAGGCCGTTACGGAGGTCTGCATGGCGCCGAAGTACATGCCCATGAAGACCATCGCAAGGAACGGGGTGCGTACGCGGCTGAGAATGTAGACGAACGAGGGCGTGCCGGATCCGTCGGCGGCGATTGACGGTCCGCGCGCGTGGCGCGAAAGCGCGAAGGGGATGACGCACGTGGCAACGAGCGCGGCCGCGACGAGGATGGGCGCGCCGGGGGAGACAGTGGCAGCGATGATTCCGACCGCGGCGGGGCCGAGCACGAAGTTGAGCTCATCCAGGACCGTCTCCCACGACATGGCGGCGGGCAACTGTTTGGGCGTGGCGATGGGATACCAGCGCACGCGCGAGAGCGGGCCGATCGGGCTCGTCGTGATGCCCACGGCCGCCGAATTGGCAACGAGTAAGACCGTGGCCGGTTCGCGCGATGCGAGCCAGACCAACAGAAGCATGAAGGCGACGTTGAGAGGCGCGATGATCAGAAGCGGGCGGCGCTGGCCGAAGGCGTCGGTCAGGCGGCCGATCAGCACATTTCCGATGCCATTCGCGATTGCGAAACCGGCCGAACAGTAGGCGGCAATCCCGACCGAACCTGTGGATGCGACGACGAGCGTGAGCACACCAATAATGACCATGGCAGTCGGCAGACGGCCAAGGAATGAAATCAATAGGTAGGGATACCCAACAAGCTTGGGGAGTTCTCGATATCCCGAAAAGGCCGAGCCGAAACTACTCAACGATGTCCGTTCTCTTGTGCAATGTAATGATCCTAGCGACGTCGCTAGGCGAGAGCCATATCTGTGGATAAAGATCACGCGCGGGCCATCGCGTGTGGTGGGGTAGCCCCATGGATGTTCGCCGGATGCCGAGGTGGGTTGTGCTCGCCGCGCTCTTTTCTGCCGTGCTCGGCGCCGGCGTGGGTATGGGTCGCACGACGACGGACTGGCTCGACTTCGCCCAGTCGCGCGTTGATGCCCGCAACGCCGCGCTCACGTCAGGCTCGTGGGACATGCTGGCGGCCCTCACGGCGCCCGATTCTCCTGCACGCCGGGCGGACGAAGAACTGTGGGACTGGCTCGAGGCCGATGGCACAAGCGTGGAGGCCATCGAAACGCAGGTGCACTCCGCCACGGTGATTGATCGGCGCGGGCCGGTGCTTGAAGTGATCTCCGTGCAGATCGGGGCGCATCTTTCTACCACCGACAGCAACAACGTGGGTGAACCGATGTGCAGGCGCTGGCACGTGCGCGATGGCGTGCTCGTCGATATCCGGCCCTGCCCGTCCTCGTGGCACTGAGTTAAAACACAGCATCGCAGAACTGCGCATAGCCCAGTGCCACAAAAGGGCGGGCGTGGAGAATTCCACGCCCGCCCTGTGATGCGTTCTAGTGAACGGCTAGTTCTTAGAGAACGTCTGGGAAGTCACCCTCTTCGAGGCGGAACTTGACGTCGCGCAGGTAGCGCGAGGCGTCAGCGCCGTCCACGATGCGGTGATCGTAGGAGATGGACAGGATGCACTTGTTGCGGATCGCAATGACATCGTTGCCTTCCTGGTCCTTGACCACGCCAGGTGCCTTGTAGATGATGCCCGTGCCAAGAATGGCAACGTTGGGCTGGTTGATGATCGGCGTATCAGCGATCGCGCCCGCGGAGCCGGTGTTCGTGATCGTGAAGGTCGAGCCACCCAGCTCGTCGGGCTTGATCTTGCCGTCACGGGTACGTGCAGCCAGATCGACGATGGCCTTCGAGATGCCGGCGATGTTGAGATCGCCCGCATTCTTGATGACCGGAACGAACAGGCCACGATCCGTATCCACCGCGATACCGATGTTCTCAACATCGTGGTAGACGATCTCGTTACCCTCAACGGAGGCGTTGATGATCGGGTGTGCCTTGAGCGCTTCGGTTGCGGCCTGGACGAAGAACGGGAGGAACGTCAGGTTGACGCCCTCGCGTGCAGCGAAGCCTTCCTTTGCCTTGGCGCGCAGGTTCCAAATGCGCGTGACGTCTACTTCCATGAACGTGGTCAGCTGCGCTGAGGTAGCCAGCGAGTCGACCATGTGCTTGGCGATAGCGCGGCGAACGCCGGTCATCTTGGCGCGGGTGCCGCGAAGCGACGCGACTTCCTTTGCCTTTTCAGCGATCTGCGACTTGACCGTACCCTGCGGCGCGGCCGCTGCCGGTGCAGCTGCTGGTGCCGACGCCGGTGTTGCCTCGGCCTGCTTGGCGGCCTCTGCTGCGGCTTCGACATCCTGACGGCGGATGCGGCCACCCACGCCCGATCCTTCAACGGATTCGAGGTCGACGCCGAGGTCCTTCGCAAGCTTGCGAACGATCGGGGTCACGTAAGCGGACTTGCCACCTTCGGGAGCTGCCGACTTCGGTGCCTCAGCCTTGGGTTCCTTGGTCTCGGGCTCGTCAGTGGGCGCGTCCGGAGTCTTATCCTCTGGCTCTTCCGTCGGCTCTTCTTCCGGCTCGTCCTTGGCTTCTTCAGCCGGTGCGGACTCTTCTGCCGGAGCGTCGCCGCCGATGATGGCAAGAACAGTGCCAACCGATACGGTCTCGTCCTCGCCAACCTTGATCTCAGTCAGGACGCCGGCCGCGGGGGCGGGCACCTCGGTGTCGACCTTGTCGGTCGAGACCTCAAGAATCGGCTCGTCTTCTTCGACCTCGTCGCCAACTTCCTTCAGCCACGTGGTAACCGTGCCCTCTTCAACGGACTCGCCAAGAGCGGGCATCTTCACTTCGACGCCCTCGCCACCGCCGCTTGCGGGCTTATCCTCGGCCGGCTTCTCAGCGGGTTCCTCGTCCGGCTCATCTGCCGGCTCCTCGGCGGGCTCGTCAGACTCGCCACCACCGGAACCATCGCCGATGTAGCCGAGAACGGTGCCGACCTCGACGGTCTCATCTTCGCCGACCTCGATCGACTCAAGCACGCCGGAGGCAGGGGAGGGAACTTCGGTGTCAACCTTGTCGGTTGAGACTTCGAGAATGGGCTCGTCGGCCTCGACGGTGTCGCCTACTTCCTTCAGCCACGTCGTAACCGTGCCCTCTTCAACGGATTCGCCCAGTGCGGGCATCTTAATGGGTTCAGACATAACTCACTGTCTCCTTAGTTGTTATGAAGTGGCTTGCCAGCGAGAGCGAGGATCGCTTCGCCAACGGCTTCGTTTTGAGTGGGGTGGGCGTGGACCAGAGCTGCGAAGTCTTCCGGCATTGCCTCCCACGCGACCATCAGCATGCCCTCGCCAACCTGCTCTCCCATGCGGGTGCCGATGGCGTGGAAGCCGACGATCGGGCCGTCCTTCTCGCGAACGATCTTGACGAAGCCCTGTGCGCCGAGCATCTGGGACTTGCCGTTACCAGCAAGGTTGAACATGGCGGTCTCCACGTTCTCCTTGCCGTACTTCTCTTCAGCCTTCTGCTGGCTCAAACCAACGGAGCCGATCTCCGGGTTGGAGAACGTGACCTTCGGGATGAGGTCCTCGTTGATGGCCTTCGGGTTCAGGCCCGCAATTTCTTCGGCCACGAATTCACCCTGGAGGTAACCGCGGTGGGCGAGCTGGACGCCCGGGACGATGTCGCCAACGGCGTAGATATTGCCGACGCCGGTGTGCAGGCGCTCGTTGGTGATCACGAACTCGCGATCGACCTTGATGCCCTGCTCCTCGTAGCCAAGGTTAGCCGTGGCAGCGCCGCGACCAATGGCGATCAGGAGGTATTCGGCGTCGTACTGCTTGCCGTCCTGCGTAAAGACGTGCACGCCCTCGTCGTCTTCCTCCACGCGATCGAACATCGTGTTCGTCTTGAAGTTGATCTTGCGGCGGCGGAACTGACGCTCGAGCATCTTCGACACGTCGAGATCCTCGTTCGGGACGAGGTTCTTCAGGCCTTCAAGGATGGTGACTTCGGCTCCGAGCGACTTCCACACGGAGGCGAACTCACAGCCGATAACGCCGCCGCCGAGGACGATGACCGAACCGGGCACCTTGTCCATCTTCAGCGCCTTTTCGGACGTGAGGACGCGATCGGTGATCGTCTGGCCGATCGTCTTCGAGTATGAGCCGGTTGCCAGAACAATGTTCTTGCCCTTGACCTGCTCGCCGTTGACCTCGATCGTGTCTTGCGCGACGAGGCGACCATAGCCTTCGTACACGTCAATCTTTCGCGATGCGATCAGGCCCGTGAGGCCCTTGTGCATCTGATTAACGACGCCGTCCTTGTAGCTGTTGAGCGTGCCCATATCGACGCCCTCAAACGTGCCGAGAATGCCGACCTTCTCAGAATCGCGCATCTCGTCCGCGACCTCAGCCGCGTGCAAGAGAGCCTTGGTGGGGATACAGCCACGGTGCAAGCACGTGCCGCCCAACTTGTCGCCCTCAATGAGCGCTACCTTCATTCCAAGCTGTGCCGAGCGAAGTGCTGCGGCGTATCCGCCTGAGCCCGCACCAAGAACGACTACATCGTATTCCTGTGAATCAGTCACTTACCTCTCCCTCGAGATTTCGTTGCGCTGGATGTTCCAGATTCATACAGGGGTAAGTATTCCACTTTGACGTCCAAAATGCTCGATAGTTTTCGCTAACTCGTCCAATGGCTGAACCCGAACCGCGCAACAGGCTACAATCGCCAGATGGCTCTCTTCTCACGGAAAAACAAAGGTGGTCCACTGTCCCAGCGTCGTGCCCGAAAAGACACGATCGCGCATCTGGAAGAATTTGCCGCCACGCGCGAGGAGGTCGCGGCCTATTACGAGGCGGAAACCCCGCGCGATCCGAGCGCCATCGTGCTCGTTGCACTCGACGGGGAGTGGACCAGACGCAGAATTCCCAGCTTCTCCGACGCACAAAGCGTGGCCGAAGAGCTGGGAATCTCGCTGTTTGACGTGGCCGCGACCGGCTACCCGCGCGCTATGCGCGAGTGGTCCATGAAGAACCCCGGCTCGCAGTCACGCGCTGACTAGACGTCCGTCTCGAGCGCGCCGAGCATCGTGCGCAGCATGACGCCGGTGGCACCCTTCGGGGTCGCGCCGCGAGGCTTGGATCGATTGAACGACGGGCCCGCGATGTCGATATGCGCCCAGTTCGGGGCGTCCACGAACTCCTTCAAGAACAGGCCGGCCGTGAGCATGCCGCCGAAGCGGCTTCCCGAGTTCTGCAGATCGGCGACGTCGGAATCCAACGATTCGCGCAGGTGCTCGGGCAGCGGCATGTGCCAGGCATCCTCGCCGACGCGGGTCGCGATATCGGTGATGGTCGCCGCGTAGTCGTCGGTTCCCATGATGCCGGTGGTGCGCTCGCCAAGAGCCACCATCTGCGCGCCGGTCAGGGTGGCAATGTCGATGATCTTGGTCGACTTTTCCTCGCTTGCCATGAGCAGTCCGTCCGCCAGGACGAGGCGGCCTTCGGCGTCGGTGTTGTTGATCTCCACGGACGTGCCGTTGCGGTAGACGATGACGTCATCGGGGTGTCCGGCCGTGCCAGAAACCATGTTCTCCGCGAGGCAGAGCCAGCCCACGGTCTTCTTTTGCACGCCCAGGCGAGCCGCCGCGATCAGCGTGTTGAGTACCGTGGCAGCGCCGGCCATGTCCGTCTTCATCTCCGTCATGGCATTGCTTGGCTTGAGAGAGTATCCGCCGGTATCGAACGTGATGCCCTTACCCACGAGCGCAGTCGTCTCACCCTCCACGCCCTCCGGGCTCCACTCGATGCGCACAAGACGCGAGGGGTTGGCCGAACCGCGGCCCACGTGTATGAGTCCGGCAGCGCCGATCTCCTCGAGCTCCTCCTCGCGGTAGACCTTCACGCTGAGCCCGGCCGCCGTCGCCTCGTCTTCGGCGATCTGCGCAAACGTCTCGGGCACGAGGTCGTTGGGCGCAAGGTTGACCAGATCGCGGGTGCGGTTGATCTGTTCTGCGATGATCTGGCCGCGGGTGAGGGCCTCGTCATCGTCGGTTGGAAGAACGAGCGCGCCAAGCGGAGTCTTCTTGGGCTCCTTGTACTCACTGAACACGTACGCGCCGGTGAGCGTGCCCTCGACAGCCTCGGCGACGTCGTCGATCTCGGTTGCCACGACGACCTCGTCCACGCCCGCCGCAATCCGGGCAAGATCGCCGAACGCGTCGCGCGTCGTCGTCTTGTCATCGCGCAGCACGACGAAGACGACCTTGGAGGTGTCCGTCGGATTCACGAGGCGAACCACGCCCGTCTTGGGCGCATCGAGCGTCGCGAGCGCGGTTTCAATACCGGCGACGACGTCGGAGTCATCAATGAGAGTGTCAACAGAAAAAGACTCGTCCGCCTTGTGCGCAAAAACTGCGAGGTGACGAGCGAGATCTTGGTTAAATTCTTGGGAAATAATTTGGGTCATGTGGCCAGTATAGAGCCGGACCATCGGGGGAGCGATTTCGCACCCTAGCCCGGGGGCTTACCCAGATGGTGGGGTGAAGTGATTAGAATCGCCATGAGTCATTGGATCAAGGAGATGAATCTGCAGTGAGCCAACAGAATTTGAGCGACACGCGAACCCGCGCGCACGGCTGGCCGCTCGCGATCATCATTGCGCTGTGTTTGGGCGCTGCAATCATCACGTGGCGCGCCGTCGTCGCCGCGACCGAGGCGTTCGTATCAGGGGAGTACCTGATCGGTGTGACCTCGATGTTGGCAGCGCTCCTGTGGATCCTTGGCTGCGCCGGAATCGTGCACAACGGCCGGCGCATGCGCGTCGTGGCCCTCGTGTCGTGCGTGCTCAACCTTGTGGGAGCCGGCATCGGGCTCGCCTCGCCCGATCTCTTCTCGCGTGTGAACCCGTGGTTCGAGGCGGGCGCAACGTACTTCTATCTTCCGACCATCGGCGCTGTTATCGCGCTGGGATGGCTCGTGTGGTCGCGTCCGGCCGCGGTCGCCGCTCGCCAGGTCGGCGAATCTCGCAGCTAGTCCTTGGCTTTCTTCGCCTTCTTGGCCTCGCGCTTAGCGCGCCGAGCCTCGGCCAGATCGTCAGGGGTGCCACCCTTGGGGTATTCGCCACGGGCAACCTGAGGAGAGGGGAGGCGCCAGCGGCGCAGGTAGAACCCGCGGCCGATCATCTGCATGAGAAGACCCTTGGGTGCCTCACCGAAGCGATACTCGACGAGATCCCTCGCGCGCCTGCCGGTAATAAACGCGACGATCGCCATGAGGATGAACACGCCGTAGAGAACCCACACGATTGGGGTAACGATGTTAGGCCAGCGTGGCAGAAGGATCATGATGGGCAGGATCAGCAGGGCGATCGGCATGAAGAAGGTGGAGATCGGAGCGCTGGCATCGACGTAGTCGCGTGCCAAGGCGCGCTCGGGCCCGCGGTGCTGGGGTGGCATGTCGCGCTGATTTCCCGTGCGCATCGCCTCTTGCTGCTTTTGGTAGAGCTCGCTGGATTGCGCGCGCCGTTCGGCCTTGTGAGCGCGCTTTTCCTCGCGGCTCATCGACTTCGTATCGGAGACGAGGGGGCGACGACGCGCCGCTTCCACATCGCGACGGCGCGGGGTCGGGGCACCCTTTGAGGGGGTGTATCCCTTGGGAGTCTGAGCCTTGGCAGGCTGAGTTTCCTTACGCGGGAATTCTTCCGGCTTCTTCTTTGATCCGAACACTATATTCCTTCAACTGACGAGCTGTCCGCCCTCAGTGTAGTTGTTGCACGCCACAATCGCCGATTCATTTCGGGTTAATCACGCCACCCGGGGCTAGGCTACAGATATGACTTATCAGGATGTAATCGCTTTCGTCGATGAGCGCATGGCGCAGTCCACGGAAGATCTCGTTGACCTCGTTTCCATTCCCTCCGTCTCTGCCGACACGTTCGATCAGGCTCACCTGAGCGACTCGGCAACGTGGGTGGCCGAGCGCGCGAAGGCTCTGGGCTTGGACACCCAGATCATCGAGCTCGTCACGGCATCTGGGAAGAAGGGGCGCCCGGCCATTCTCGCTACGCGCGATGCGGCGCCCGGTAAGCCCACCGTCATGCTCTACGCCCACCACGACGTCCAGCCTCCCGGCGATTCCGATCTGTGGGATTCTGAGCCCTTCACCGCGGTCGAACGCGATGGTCGCCTCTATGGCCGAGGTACGGGAGACGACAAGGCCGGCGTCGTCGCACACCTTGCCGCCATCGCAGCGGCCCGCCCAGGCGTCGGAATTACGCTCTTTATCGAGGGCGAGGAGGAGATCGGCTCGCCCACGTTCGTCGACTTCCTCGAGACTTACAAGGACACGCTCGCAGCGGACGTCATCGTCGTCGCCGATTCGAACAACTGGCAGGTGGGAACCCCCGCGCTGACCACGTCTTTGCGCGGCGTCACGCAGGTCACCGTCACGGTTAGCGCGCTCGACCACGCCCTGCACTCGGGCATGTATGGCGGCCCCATTCTCGATTCCGTCACGCTCGCCGCGCGGCTCATTTCGACCCTGCACGACGAGAAGGGGAACGTGGCCGTCAAGGGCCTCGTCTCCCGCGACGACACCGACGTCGACTATCCGGAGGAGCAGTTCCGCCGCGACGCCGGAGTGCTCGAGGGCGTTGAACTCGTGGGCGAGGGCTCGATTACCTCGCGCATGTGGACCAAGCCGGCGATCTCCGTGACCGCCATGGACGTCACGCCCGTGGACCTCGTGTCGAACACGATCATCCCGTCCACCACCTTCGTGCTCTCTCTGCGCGTTGCCCCCGGTCAGGACGCCGGGGAGGCAGCGGACAAGCTGATCGAGCACCTCACGGAGAACGCTCCCTTCGGCGCGCACGTCGACGTCACTATCGACGAGCGCGGGCCATCCTTTGAGGCAGGCGAACCCACCGAGACGTTCAAGCTCATGCAGTGGGCGCTGGAGCAGGCGTGGGGAACCGAGTCCGTGGAGATCGGCGTGGGTGGGTCCATCCCGTTCATTGCTGACCTCTCCGCACTGTTCCCGGAGGCGCAGATCCTCGTGACCGGCATCGAAGACCCGGACACCCGCGCGCATTCCGAGAACGAATCGCTCCACCTTGGCGACTGGCGCAACGCCATCGTCGCAGAGGCGCTCTTGCTCACGCGCCTAGGGGAGTAATGAAGGTATCGCTCGTGTGCTCGGCGCTGCCGGGCATGGGACCCCGTGCCGTCCTCGAGCGGGCGGTGAGCGGCTGGCTCGGCGCTCGCGGCGGCGACGACGTCGCCGGGCTGGCAACCTCCGAGGGCGAGACCACCGCTCACGTTGGCACCGGACTCGACGACGTCGTGCGCCTGCGCCACCCGGACGCGACGGCCACGAGTCCCGACGACGACGCGCCGCGCCGGATTCACTGGACGTGGCAGGGCGGGGCGCTCATCGACCTCGCCGACGCCATGACATGGGCGGGCGAGGGCGATCCGATTGGTTCGACGGCGTTCCTCGCCAGTGACCTGCGCGAGCTCAGGGCAACGGGCGCGAGGTCGGTGCATGTGCACGTGCCCAGGTTCATGAATCGCAGCGACCTCGGCGTGGGGCTCCTCGGCGCGCTCGCGGGTGAACCGATCGATGTGCGCGAGGAGCCGCGCGATCTTACTGAGCAGCTTGCGAAGGCCCAGCGGGCGGTGTCGGACATGGCGATAACGCTCACGTACCCGGCGGACATGCCCCTGCTCGGCGTGCACGGCATGGCTCGCATGTGGGATCAGGCGGGCATGGATGGCCAGGTCGCCCAGGATTTTGAGCGTCATATTGGCGGGTGGGTCCACGAGCTGGATCGCGCGGGAGCGGCATCGACGAGGCGCTCGCTCCTTGGTGGAGTGAACGTGGATCCGCGAGTGGGCTCGTCTGGAACCGGCGGCGGACTTGGCATGATGATCGGCCTGCTCGGCGGAGCGCGCCACCTCATCGGGGACTACCTCGTCGGCTCGGCGCTTCCGAGCGACGCCGACCTCATCGTCTACGTGTGCAGCGCGATCGGCGTCGACCTTCCCAGCGGCCTGCACGCAGCGACACGCCACGGCGAGGAACTCGGCGTTCCCGTGGTGCTCCTCACCGACAGCGCGGGCATGCGAAAGGGTGAGCTCCCGCGCCTTGGACTCCACGGTAGTTATGAGCTACGGCCCGAACGCGCGTTTGGCGGCGGCGTGGAGGATATGGACGCAATCTCAACGATTCCGGGGCGTCTGGATGACGCGATAGCGCGGATCGCCACGACGTGGGGATGGGATTTTTAACGGACGCAGGATTAAATAATTCGCGATTCACGTTAGGATGAGCGTTGCGCCACAAGCTAATGGTGGCGGGGCGCATTGTCAGACCATGCGGTCCAACCGGTAAGGTACCAGTTATCGATTTATTTGGAGGTAAACATGAGCGAGACGCTCGATACGACACCCCAGACCCACGGCGTGAACCTCACCGAGGTTGCGGCCAACAAGGTCAAGTCCCTTCTTGAACAGGAGGGCCGCGACGACCTTCGTCTTCGCATCGCCGTCCAGCCCGGCGGCTGCTCGGGACTCATGTACCAGCTGTACTTCGACGAGCGTCTCTTCGACGACGATCACGTGCGCGACTTCGACGGCGTCGAGGTACTCGTGGACGCCAAGTCGGCTCCGTACCTCGATGGCGCGACGATCGACTTCGCCGATTCGATCGAACGTCAGGGCTTCACCATTGATAACCCGCAGGCCGTTGGCACCTGTGCCTGCGGTGAATCGTTCCACTGATAAGGCTCAAGTGTTCCCCACCAAGGCGGTGGGGAACACGCGTGTTCTAGGAGTACATTGATGCGGAAACTCGCCATTGTGGCCGCGCTTTCACTAACAGCTACCCTCGCGGCATGCGGGTCAGATGAGCCCGAGCCGACGCCGGATCCGACCACCGAGCCGAGCGCTGAGGAAACCATCGAGTACGGCACCGAGATGCCGAGCGTCGACGTTACCGGCGAGTACCCGATTCTTGATTTCCCCGACTCTAACCCCGTTGAGGGCCTCCAAGTTGAGGTGCTCGAAGAGGGCGATGGCCGTGTGATTGACGAACAGGACGTCGTCGTCGCGCATTACGTAGGTCAGGTCTGGGGAGAATCCGATCCGTTCGATTCCTCGTTCGAACGAGGCGAACCCACATCGTTCTCGCTTCAGGGCGTGATTAGCGGATGGACCGAGGGACTATCGGGCTTGCCGGCTGGGTCCAAGGTGATCATCTCCGTACCGCCGGAGTATGGCTATGGAGAAGGCGGGCAGCCCACTGCCGGCATCGGTGGCACGGACACGATCGTGTTCTACATCGAGGTGCTCACGGCGTTTGGCGCGGATCAGGCGGGCGATGCCAACGCGACCATGCAGGTGGAACTCGATGAGCTTCCGGTCGCTATCGACGGCAATCTGGGTGAGCCCATCACGATTACCGTTCGCGACGACTCGGAGGAGCCCGAGGGCGAACCCGTTGTGACCGTCATTGCGCGCGGAAGCGGTGAGCCGCTCGGCGGCGAGGGCGCCACGCTGTACCACCAGTACGCAATGTCCCTGTGGGACAACTCGATGAGCGAGGTCACGTACGGCCAGTTCGGTCCCCAGCAAATCAAGCTCGGCGGAGGGAGCTTCTTCGACGCGCTCGAAGGCATCCCGGTTGGCTCTCGCGTGCTCGTTGAGGTGCCGGCGAACGACGGAGGCGACGGCGAGGTGACGGCTCCCGCCTATGCGGTGGTCATCGACATCATCGACCAGCTTCCGGCTGACGACGCCACCGACGACGGCACTGATGAGCCAACTGACGAGGCGACAGACGACGCGACGGATGAGGCGACTGACCCGGAGGCCGACGAGACCAACTAGGGGCGCCGAGTCTGGCGCTAGGTTAGGCGCCTAGGCCTGGCAGCAGGTCTGTCGGAAGATCTGGCGGCAGGTCTGGTAGCAGGTTTCAGACATGAAGGAGGGGGCTCGTGCGAGCCCCCTCCTTCATGTCTGTGTAATTTCAGTGTCTGTGTAATTTCAGTGTCTGCGTAATTGCAGTCTCTGCGTAATTACTATGCCTGCGTGATTACTTCACGAGCAGGTTGGTGGTCTTTGCAGCCTCGAGGCGAGATGCGACATCCTCCCAGTTGAAGATGTTCCACACGGCCTTGACGTAGTCAGCCTTGACGTTGAGGTAGTCGAGGTAGAACGCGTGCTCCCACATATCGAGCATGAGAACCGGAACGGTGCCCACCGGCACGTTCGACTGCTGGTCGTAGAGCTGGTAGGTGGTCAGCTTACCTGCGATCTGGTCGTAGGCGAGGACGGCCCAGCCGGAGCCCTGGATGCCGGTTGCGACCGCTGTGAACTGCGCCTTGAACTTATCGAAGGAGCCGAAGGCATCCTTGATGGCTTCGAGCAGTTCGCCCTCGGGCTCGCCGCCGCCGTTGGGGGAGAGGTTCTTCCAGAACACGGTGTGGTTCGTGTGGCCACCGACGTTGAATGCGAGGTCCTTCGAGAACTGGTTGACCTTGGAGAAGTCATCTTCTTCGCGGGCCTTCTGAAGGTTCTCAAGAGCGGTGTTCGCGCCCTGAACGTAGGTGTTGTGGTGCTTGCTGTGGTGCAGCTCCATAATCTTGCCGGAGATATGCGGCTCGAGTGCGCCGTAATCATAATCAAGTTCGGGAAGAGTGTAAGTCATGTCAACCTCCATAATTCACAACCAATCTGATTGTGATCGTTTGCTTTTCAATTATCGCTGATATTCGACATAGGTCTAGTGACTAAGCATGAAACTTGGCGGACAGCGTAACCGACCACCCATGAGATTCAATTCAATCTTTTGTGCCTAACTCGGTACTATTGAGAGCGAACACAGAAGAATGTGGAGGACACAATGGCAAACGAGGTTCAGGCGACGACGTCAGCCGACGTCGACGAAAAGTCGCTCGAGGTTCTGGTCTACTCAGACAATCGCGATACCCGCAACGAAGTGATGCAGGCCGTTGGCCGCAGGGTTGCCAAGGGAGCGCCGCGGATTAACTGGACCGAGGCTGCGACCTGGGAAGGCGCCTACCTCAAGGTGGAGGAGAACCATTACGACCTACTGATCCTCGATGGCGAGGCCGCCAAGCTCGGTGGCATCGGGTTTGGCAAGATGGTTCGCGACGAACTCGTTCCGGACATGCCCTACATCATCCTCATCGGCCGCCCGCAAGACGAGTGGCTCGCCCGCGTATCGAAGCCGAATGCCGTTCTCGAGCACCCGGTTGATCCGCGCACCCTGTCGGCAACGGTTGCGGAGATCCTCAAGGAGAAGGTACGCGCTTAATGCCTGCCTACACGTGGCCAGAAATTACCACCAAAGTCATTAACCGCGTGGATCTGACGGCCGATGAAACGGCGTGGGCGATGGACAAAGTCATGTCCGGCGAAACCTCGCCCGTTTCTCTTGCTGGTTTCCTCACGGCACTTGCGACCAAGGGTGAAACGACGGACGAATTGCTCGGCTTGGCTGACTCCATGCAGTCGCACGCGGCCCCGGTTAATTTGACCTCCGATTCCCTTGACATCGTCGGCACGGGCGGTGATCGCCTGCGCACCGTCAATATTTCGACGACGGCCTCCATCATCATTGCCGCTGCAGGTATCAAGGTGGTCAAGCACGGAAACCGTGCATCGTCGTCGAAATCAGGTTCTGCGGACTGCCTCGAGGCGCTTGGCGTTGACTTGAATCTCCCGATTCACTCTGTCGAGAAGATCTTCGACGACATCGGAGTGACCTTCCTGTTCG
Organism: Trueperella sp.; assembly: GCF_043424875.1. NCBI lineage: Bacteria > Bacillati > Actinomycetota > Actinomycetes > Actinomycetales > Actinomycetaceae > Trueperella > Trueperella sp. The sequence goes on from NZ_JBHWPL010000022.1 coordinate 23,410, forward strand.
CGAATCTCTTCCATCCGTCCATGAAGTACGCGGCGACTGCGCGCCGTGAACTGGGCGTGGCAACCGCGTTTAATGTGCTCGGCCCGTTGACGAACCCCGCTCGCCCCCAGGCTGGCGCCATTGGCGTGTCGAATAAGCATCACGCGCCGCTCGTCGCCGGAGTTCTTGCTAAGCGGGATAACCGTGCGCTCGTCTTCCGCGGCACGAATGGGCTCGATGAGCTCTCGACCGTGTGCGGCAACGAGATCTGGGAAGTGCGTAACGGCCATGTCGAGTACTACGAGATGGATGCGAGTGCCGATCTGGGTTTGGCTCAGGCGACGATCGATGACCTGCGTGGTCAAGACGCCACCTACAACGCCGGTATTGCCCGACGAGTCCTCGACGGTGAGAAGGGTCCCGTTCGCGATTCGGTCAACCTCAACGCGGCCGGCGCTATCGTGGCCGATGGTCGACTCGAAGGTGCACGCCCGGAAGACGGCACGTTCATTGAGCGTATGCGGCGCGGTCTCGAAATCGCCGAGGAGACGATTGATTCAGGGCGTGCGGCAGACCTGCTGACCCGCTGGATCGAGCTGTCGAACCGCGAATCCCGCTAGGCGCTGGCTTAGTCGAGGCCGATATCGAACGCGGCCTCGAGGTCGGCGCGCGAGAACTCCTGGAAGGCCAGATAGGTCTTCAGCTCTTTGACGCCGGAAACCTTAGCAATCTGGTCCGGAATGACCGTCGCGAGATCCTCGTGCTCGGGCACGCTGACGATGGCGATGAGGTCCACGTCGCCCGTCACCGAGTAGACGCGGCGCACGCTCTTCACGGCGGCAACCGAGTCCGCGACTTCGGGAATCTGGTCAACTTCGGCGTCGATCATGACGATAGCGGTGATCATTGTGGCTCCTAATTCTCAGATGGACACCATCTTAACGCGCCGAGCGCAATTATTCGGCGCGGGAGGGCCGCGTCGGAAGTGCAATTGCGTCACCGCCGCGCGTCGAGCGGGAGAGCAGTTCGGGTGCGGTCACCTTGAGCAGTCGAACGCCCTCGCGTAGCAGCCACTGCGAGATGAGCCTGACCTCGTCATGGCTCACGTGCTGGCTGGCAAACTTCGGTTCTTCGAGGGGCTCGTGCGTGGCATCGAGAAACTCGCCCACGGCCTCGGGACTCTCGCCCTCTCGAGTAAGCGCGCTGGCTCGCAGCACCCCGTAGTCAACCAGCACAACTTCCCACCGGTGCCCAGTCGAATACGCTGCCACAATCCGCTGATTTCCCACGAGTGAGCGGAACTCCTCGTAGTTCTTCGCGCCGCCAACAAGTGAGTACAACCGATCTCGTTCGCCGGTGGCCTGCTCGTAACGCTGCTCCGCTGCGAGTGCGCGCAGCCGCGCGAGGCTGGCGTCCGCGACGTCGCGGACGTGCCCGCCGAGCGCCTCCTCGACCGCGGAGATCTCCGCACTCTGGCGATCACCGTTCAGGCACGGCGCTGAACACTTGCCAAGCTCATGGAGGTGGCAGGCTCCTCGGCCGTCCGGCTCAGCGGGAAGGCGCTGGGTACACGACCTCAGGCCAGTCGCCGACTCGAGGAGCTCTATCGCGTTGTTCGCCTGGCGGGTGGACGTGAAGGGGCCGAGCGCGCTGTCCATCTCGGCCCGCGGGATCTTGCGGGAGACCTTCAGGCGGGGGTGTGGCTCGTTCGTCAACGTTATCCACGGCCGAGTTTGCGTGCGCCTCGAACGCCGGTTGTACGGCGGATCGAGCTCGTCAATGAGGCGAACCTCGAGCACGTTAGCCTCGAGAACGGTGGCGGTGGCAATCCCATCCACGCGGACGGCCAGATCGACCATCTCGGCCATCCGCTTCCGCTTTTCGGCCGCCGTGAAGTACTGCCGGACCCTCTTGTAGACGTTGACCGACGTGCCCACGTACAACACTTCGCCGCCGGGGCCGATGAATTGATAGACGCCGGCGCCGCGGGGCAGGCCGTCGGCGAGGGCGGCCTTGGCGCGGCGATGCTGGGGTACCGAGTCGGTGGCCGTCATCAAATCGGAAAGATGCGTGACCCCGATGCCGCCCAGCCGACCAAGGATGGTGTGCAGGACGTCCACGGTTGCCCGCGCGTCGTCGAGTGCGCGGTGATTTGGCTGAACGTCGGCACCGCATATGCGCGCGAGGGTTGCGAGTTTGTAGTTCGGGGTCTCGTCACGAGTAAACGTCTTGCGGGCAAGTCGCACCGTGTCGACGATCCTGCGCTTGGGCAATTCGATGCCGAGACCGGCGCAGGCTCCGCGCAGATGCCCCATATCAAAACTGGCATTGTGAGCCACGAGAACCAGATCCGGATCGCCGCCGATGAAATCGATGAACTGCGGCATGACCTCGGAAATATCTGGAGCGAACGCCACCATCGAGTTCGTGATCCCGGTGAGCACGGTAATGTGCGCCGGAATCACCACCCCGGGATTGACCAGGGTAGTGAACTCATCGACGATCTCCCCGCCGCGCACCTTCACCGCGCCGAATTCTGTAATGGAATCAAGGCCCGGTTTGCCGCCGGTCGTCTCCAGATCAACCACCAAGAACGTCACATCGAACAGCGACGGCCCGAGCGCATCGAGCGTCAGCTGTTCCTGGGCGGCCAGTCCACCGCCCTCGCGGTGATAGCGCGCCGGTGTGAGGTCGAGGCTTGCGCCCACCGAGTTCCTTTGTGTCATGCCCACAGGCTAAACCGAGCCTCCGACACTAAACGCGCGTGCCGTCGTCGTCGGGTCTATGCGACCACGGCGCACTGACGAACACGCCCGCGGCAACTGAACCAAAACCGATGAGTCCCAGCACAATCCACCACTGGCTCTCGAATGCGAGCACGTCGAGGAACCCGAGGATGAACAGCAGCAGGATCGCGCCGGTGACCAAAAAGAAAAGTCGCGCGAGATCGGGTTGCGAGGCGGGGGAGACGGGATCGAAGCCGGGGAGATCGGCAGGATCGAACGGCTCGTCTTCCTCGGGAGCGGGCGTCCACGTGCGAAAACCCTCAGCCGACTGCTGAGCCATCTTCTTCTCCGCCTCGATCCACTCGGCGTCCCAATCCGCGCCAGAATCCTTTTCTCGCATACGCACAAGCCTACCGCCCTGCGCACGCCAATCAATTCGAGCGCGAGCGCTCACGTAGGCCTTCGTGGGTGCGTGGAGCGCGTCAAGAAACGGTAAGATAGGAGCCGTACTCAAGCAAGAAGCGCGTTGCAGCGCCTGTCACCGAAGGAAGATACCAATGACAATTCGTCGTGTAGCACTACTGACTGCGGGAGGATTCGCCCCCTGCTTGTCAACCGCGGTTGGCGACCTCATCGAGCGGTACACGAAGGAAGCGCCCGACGCCGAAATCATCGGCTACCAGCACGGATACCATGGTCTGCTGACCGGCAACTCGATCGTGTTCGACGACGAGGCTCGCGAAAAGGCCCACATCCTCACCCGATTCGGTGGCTCTCCGATCGGCAACTCGCGCGTGAAACTCACAAACTCCCAGGATCTCATCGATCGCGGGCTCATCAAGCCCGGTCAGAACGCACTTGAGGTGGCCGCCGAGCAGCTCAAGACGGACGGGGTGGACGTCCTGCACACCATCGGTGGTGACGACACGAACACCACTGCCGCCGATCTCGCACAGTACTTGCACGAGAACGATTATGAACTGACCGTGGTCGGCCTGCCCAAGACGATCGACAACGACATCGTGCCCATCCGCCAGTCGCTCGGTGCGTACACGGCGGCCGAGCAGGCATCGATCTTCGCGCAGAACATCGTGGGCGAGCACCGCTCGAACCCCCGCATGCTCATCATCCACGAGATCATGGGTCGCAACTGCGGCTACCTCGCAGCGCAGACCACGCAGTACTACCGTGACTGGCTGGACGAGCAGGAATGGGTGCCTTCGGCGGGTCTGACCAAGGACCGCTGGGACGTCCACGCGCTCTATCTGCCCGAGATCACGTTCGATCTGGACGTCGAGGCCTCGCGCCTGCGCCGGATCATGGACGAGCAGGGCAATGTCAACATCTTCCTCTCCGAGGGAGCTGGCGTGGCTGAGATTATCGAGGAGATCCTCGAAGCCGGTGGCGAGGTCGAGCGCGACGCGTTCGGCCACGTCAAGCTCGACACGATCAACCCCGGCGAGTGGTTCGCAGACAAGTTCTCGAAGATCATCGGCGCGGAGAAGGTCATGGTTCAAAAGTCGGGCTACTTCTCGCGCTCGGCTAAGTCCAACGAGACCGATCTTGAGCTCATCCGCGAGATGACGGACTTGGCCGTGCAGTCGGCCAAGGACGGGGTTTCCGGCGTGATCGGACACGACGAGGAACGCAACGACGAGCTGCGCACGATCGAGTTCGATCGCATCGCCGGTCACAAGGCCTTCGACGTTGATCAGGACTGGTTCAAGGCCCTGATGGACGACATCGGTCAGCCGTGGGAGCCCCAGCCCAAGGCTGAGTAGGCATCTGACCTCGGCATAAACTGACGCGGAAAAGGGAACAGCTCGCGCTGCTCCCTTTTTCGTGCGCGTGCCGGGGGCGGACGGCGTCGTTTGGTGCGTGTGCCGGTGCGGACGGCGTCGTTCAGTGCTCGGACTCGAATGGCGGTACGGCGGAAAATGCCTACAATCGAACTATGTATGAAGACGCAGATGAGGCAACCCTCAAAGAAATCTCTGGTTGGAAGAATCTTCCGGCGAAGCATCAGCCGCAGTATCCAGATTCCGATTTCCTTGGGACGACCGTCGACTATCTGCGCACCATGCCGCCGCTCATCTTCGCCGGTGAGGCCGATTCGCTGAAGGAAGAGTTCGCGAAAGCGTCGCGTGGCGAGGCGTTCGTGCTCCAGGGAGGGGACTGCGCCGAGTCATTCGCGGACGCGACGGCCGATCGGATCCGTGCGAAGATCCGCACGATCTTGCAGATGGCAGTTGTGCTGACCTACTCGGGCTCCGTTCCTGTTGTGAAGCTTGGCCGGATGGCCGGCCAATACGCCAAGCCGCGGTCAAACCCGATGGAGCTGCGCGAGGGCACCGAGCTGCCGTCCTACATGGGCGACGCCGTCAACGGGCACGAATTCACCGAGGCCATGCGCGTGCCAGATCCGCACCGCCTCGTCGAGGCCTACCAGCACTCGGCCGCCACGCTGAATCTCATCCGCGCCTTCACCGGCGGCGGTTTCGCGGATATTGCGAAGGTGCACGAGTGGAACAAGGGCTTCTCGTCGAACCCTGCCTACCGCCGCTACAACCAGCTCGCCTCGGAAATCGATCGCGCCATGCAGTTCATGAAGGCCGCCGGCGCCTACTCCGAATCGCTGCGGACGGTTGACTTCTACTCCTCGCACGAGGCACTCCTGCTCGATTACGAGGACGCGATGACGCGCGTGGACTCGCGCACCGGCCTGCCCTACAACACGGGCGCGCACTTCCTGTGGATCGGGGAGCGCACCCGCGACGCCGACGGCGCGCACGTGGAGATGCTCTCGCACGTGCAAAATCCGATTGGCGTCAAGCTTGGCCCGAGCGCGACTCGAGACGAGATCCTCGCGCTGGTGGACAAGCTCAACCCCGAGGGCGAGGAAGGCCGACTCACGTTCATCACGCGCCTGGGTGCCGAGAAGATCAACGATCTGTTGCCGGCGATCATCGAGACCGTTCAGCAGGACGGGCGGCCCGTCACCTGGATGTGCGATCCCATGCACGGCAATACGATTTCGGTGGGCAAGTTCAAGACGCGGCGCCTCGATGACGTGCTGGACGAAGTTCGCGGGTTCTTCCACGTTCATCGCGAGCTCAACACGACGCCAGGTGGCCTGCATATCGAGCTGACCGGCGACGACGTGACCGAGGTGCTCGGCGGGTCCGAAGAGGTGCTGGAGGAGTCACTGGGAGAGCGCTACGAGACGCTCGTTGACCCTCGCCTGAATCACCAGCAGTCTCTCGAGCTCGCGTTCCTCGTCTCCGAGATTCTGCGCGAGAACTTCTAGGCGGGTGCTGCGGGCGTAACGCGCCTGCGCCCGCTAGACCACGGTGATCGTGACGGTGGACCCGGGCTGAAGCATCTGCCCGGCTGCGGGCGTCTGCGCCCGGACTGTGCCAAAGTAGCCGCCCAGGAAGCGGTCGTAGGACACGACGAAGCCGGCGTCTTCGAGAATCTGGGTTGCTTCGCCTTCTTGGAGCCCGAAGACGTCCGGCACCTCGACGAGCTCCGGGCCAAGGGAGACCGTGAGGGTGACGGTGTCACCGCGATACAGGGTCTCGCCGGCGACGGGGGCTTGGGCGATGATGTTGCCCTGCGGGGTGGTATCCGAGTATTCCTCGAGCGTTGTGAGAGCCAAACCGTATTCTTCGAGGCGATTCGTCGCGGCCTCGAGGCTCTCACCGGTCACGTCTGGGACGGAAATGGGTTCGCGGCCCAGAGACACCGTGATAGCGACTTCCGAGCTATGTGGCACCGATGCGCCCGCCTCGGGGGCTTGGGAGATCACCGAACCCGCCGGCACCGTTTCCGAATACGCCTCCTCGGTAACTGGCGTGAGGCGAGCCTGCGTGAGAGCGGCCGTGGCGTCGTCGCTCGTTTGCCCAACGACGTCAATCACCTCCACGTGCTCGATACCTTGGGAGACGATCATCGTCACGGTCTCGGACGGATGCAGGCCGGTTCCGCCCGGGGGATCTGTGTTGATGACGAGGCCTTCGGCGACGTCGTCGGAGAATTCTTCCGTGCGCTCGACGTGGAAGCCGAGGTTGCCGAGCGAGGCTTGGGCGTCGTCGGCGGGCATGCCGGTCACAGACGGAATATCGACGCGCAGGCCGGGCCCTTCGCTGTAATACCACCACGTGGAGTACGCGCCCGCGCCGACGAGTGCTAGGAGTAGCACGAGGACGAGGGGCCACACGCGCCGCTTGCGCCGCGGCTTGTCTGTCACCGCCGTGTCCTGCCGCCGTGCCGGCGGATGGCTCGCAGGTGCGAGGCCGGCCGGTGTAGAAGCGGACTGTGCCGAGGTGGACTGTGCGGAACCGGCCTGTGTGGAACTGGCCTGTGCTGGGTCGGAGCGGTCGAGCTGATCCAACTCGTTCGTCTTCCCTACCGGTATGGCTGCGGTCTTTCCAGGGCTTACGGGAGCGGCCTGCGAGGTCGGCTTCGAGTCTTTGACGACCGGGAAGACGGGGATCCGGCGAATGAGGATATCCTCGGGAAGCGATTCGGTAATGTCGATCAGCGCATCGAGTGCGGCGCCGGCGTTTTGTGGCCGCTTCGAGGGGCTCTTTGCAGTGAGCAGGCCGATGAGCGAATCGAGCGCTGGTGGAATCCAGCCGGCAAGATCGGTCAGGCGCGGCATCGTGTCATTGACGTGCTTGTAGGCAACCGACAGCGCGGACTCAGACTGGAAGGGCAACGCCCCGGCGATGAGCTCGTAGAGCATGATGCCGACCGAGTAGATGTCGGCAGTTTTTCCCGTGGTGCCGTCGGAGACGAACTCTGGTGCCACATATCCAACGGTGCCGAGCATCGTGTTCGTGTGGGTCGAGGTGGCGTCGGAGGCCGCGCGGGCGAGGCCGAAATCGGTGAGCTTTGCATCGAACTTCGGCTCGAGCGAGGTGGGTTCGAGGGGTTTGGCGAGCAGGACGTTTTCCGGCTTGATATCGCGGTGGATGATTCCGGCGTCGTGTGCGGCGGCCAGGCCGGTCAGGAGTTGGCGAATAAGCTCGAGACTAATCCCAAGAGGGAAAGACCCGTGCGTGTTGAGCTCCGAGCGCAGGTCCGGCCCCGAGATAAGTTCCATGACGAGGTAGGGGCGCTCGCCGGTGGGCGTGGTCGCGACGCCCTGATCGTGAACGGCCACGATGTTCGAGTTCGACAGGCGCGCAGCCGAGCGTGCTTCGGAGATGAAACGTTCGACGAAGTCCGACTGCTCAGCAAGGTGCGAGTGAATGACCTTGAGCGCGACTTCGCGCTGGAGACGCTCGTCGGTGCCCCGATACACGGTTGCCATGCCACCGCGGGCAATGCGGGCGGTGATGGCGTACCGATTATCGAGGACGGTGCCAAGGAGCGGGTCAGGTGCTTTCACGAGTTCTACAATACGTGCAAAGCCGGTCAATCCGCTGTGGACTGACCGGCTTCGCGTGTCGAAGATTTAGAAGCGAGCCATCGCTGACTTCACCTTGGCGACGTAGGTGACGGTATCGGGGCGCATGCCGTTCCTTTGCACGCCTCCCAGGCCCTGGTAGTAGCCCGCGACCGCCTGATCAAAGTTCGCTGCAGAGGAGTGCAGGGACCGGATGATCGCCACTCCCGCCACGATGTTGTCGTACGGGTCAAGGAGGTCAAGCTTACGGCCCACGAGCTGCGAGGCCCACACGCCTGACGAGGGAATGACCTGCATCGTTCCGATCGCGTTGGCGGGGGAGACTGCCGTCGCGTCGAAGCCGGACTCGACGTAGGCGTGAGCGAGCGCGAGCTTCGGGTCAACGCCCATCTGGTTCGCAACCTGGATGATCGTTTGCTGGGTCTGCGCGCGTGAGGGTACGCCCGCGTTGACGAGGGCGTGCTTGTTCTCGTTTGCTGCGGCAACCGTCGAATCCGCGTAGGTGTAGCCGGGGAAGTTGTTGGTGACCAGCTGCGGCTTGGACGTGCTCGTCGCAGGTGTACTCGCCCCGCCGATCGTCAGTTTCTGGCCGACGCTGATGCGGTGTGGATTCGAGATCGAGTTCGCTGCCTGGATCGCGGCGACTGTGGTTCCGTGGTTGCGAGCGATACGGTCAAGCGTGTCACCTGCGCGAACGGTGTAGACCGTGCCGTTGGTCGCAGGCGCTGGCGTTGCCGGCTTCGGTGCCGGTGCGGGCTTGGCAGCCGGAGTCGAGACGGCCGGTGTTCCAATCGACAGACGCTGGCCGATGCTCAGACGGTTCGGGTTCGCAATGCCGTTGTCTGCGGCAATCTTGGCGACTGTCGTCCCGTGCTGGAGTGCGATCTTGCCAAGAGTATCGCCGGCCTTGACGGTGTACGTCGCGCCTGCCGAAGCAGCCGGCTTCGAGGCGGCTGGCTTCTGAGCGGCTGGTTTAGTTGCCGCTGGCGATGACGCTGCGGGCGTTGCGGTTGCCGGGGCGGCTCCGCCGATCGTGAGCTTCTGGCCAACGCTGATGCGGTTGGGATTGGAAATCTTGTTGTCAGCGGCAATCTTGGCAACGGTCGTCTTGTGCTGGAGCGCGATCTTGCTGAGCGTATCGCCGCGCTGAACCACGTAGGTCGTCACCGCCGGCTTGCTAGCTGCCGGCTTGGAGGCCGCAGGCTTGGTAGCTGCTGGATTAGTAGCTGCCGACTTCGCCGTGACAGGCGACGGGATGCGAAGCTGCTGACCGGGGAAGATGAGGTGCGCGGACCGGAGCTGGTTTTCGCGCACGATCGCGTCGACGCTCGTGCCGGTTCGCGTGGCGATCTCACTCAGCGTGTCGCCAGGCTTGACCTGGTAGTTCATGAGTGGCGTGGTGAAGATGGGGGTCTTGACCTCGGCGAGATCTGCGGCTGGTACAGCCTGCGCCGTGGGAGCGATGACCGTGGCTGCCGTTGCGGCGGCGAGTGCTGCGCCCGACCGCTTGATCCATGACGACATGGAGCCTCCGTATGGTGCTAAATTTACAAATGTGACAACTGTGCCTTGAGATGTAAATGTTATAAATGTTTCATCTGAGACAATAACCGACTTCACTGCGTGTTGCCACTCAAAAACCAGATTCTGGTGTATGTTTCACCCCTCAAGATCGTCGAGTGTAGACATTTGGGGCAAAAATGGCGCATTTGAGCGGCCGAAGAGAGGTCGAACCCCAACACCCGCGACCAAATAGCCGACTGGTACATACGTTTCTAGGCCGGTCTTCGCGGCAGCCGTTGATTTGAGGGGCGCTCAGGGCACGATCTTCGCTATATGGCGACATCGAGCTCTCAGCACCCCGCAAATTCACGCGAACGCCCGAGACCGAACACGCCACCGGCGATCCACTACAGGTACTGGCGTGGAGAGAGCAGGAGCGTGCCGGTAGAAGGGATCGCCAAAGCGACAGCGGGAGAGTGCCGGTAGCAGGGAACGCTAAAGTGACAGCGGGAGCGTGCCGGTAGCAGGGATCGCCAAAGCGACAGCGGGAGAGTGCCGGTAGCAGGGATCGCCAAAGTGACAGCGAAAGCGGGGCTTAGTGGCGGCGATCCTTCAGCGAACTCATCACAGACCGCAAAATGGGTGCATCGGGTAGATCCTCGGCGGCCTCTAGAGCAGCGCTCTCATATTCGTCGATCATTGATTCGTGGGCATCGAAGGCGCCGGAATCTTTAACGATGCGCTGGATGTCCTTGACGTCCGCGTCCGTCAACTCTCGGCCAAGAGAATCGTCGATGAGGGCTACATCCGAGGCGGTCGCCATGCCTCGCGTGAGAGCGAGGAGGACTGTGCGCTTGCCTTCGGTGATGTCGCCGCCAGCAGGCTTGCCCGTGTCCTCGGGATTTCCAAATATGCCGAGCTCGTCATCGCGCAACTGGAATGCGAAGCCGAGTGGCAGGCCCACGCGCGAGAGTCTCCCGAGATCGTCATCGTCAGCGCCGGCAAGCGCGCCGCCGATGAGAAGCGGAAGCTCCACGGAATAGCGCGCGGACTTGTGGCGAAGAACGAGGAGGGCATCCTGGATAGCGCTGGCTTGATCGTTGTTCATGGCCGTGAGTTCGGCGCGGAAGTCGAGATACTGACCGAAGGCGGTTTCGGCCGTCATGCCATGGTAAATAGTGCGCGCGCGAGTCAGCGCGTGTGCGTCCTTATGCTCAGCTTTCTCGAACTCCAGCGCTCCAAGGGATAGGAGGTAGTCGCCGGAGAGGATTCCAGCCTTCCTGCCGAAGTCCGTGGAATCACCCATCATTGACATGCTGCGGTGCGAGGTGGCGTAACTGCGATGGATGGCGGGCAGACCGCGGCGAGTATCTGATTCGTCGATGATGTCGTCGTGGGCAAGCGCGGATAGTTGATAGAGCTCGAGAGCCGTGCCCGCGTGCACTGGGAGGCCGGGGCCCTCGTAAGCCTCATAGCCCGCCGCGAGGAGCAGCGCGCGTGTGCGCTTGCCGGCCTCTGACAGTAGGAGAGCTGGGCGCACGAATTCCTTCCACGCGGCCTCGGCGATCGCATCATCGATAAATGGTGCGCGGGTCGTGAGGACCTCGGAGATTCGGGCGGACACTGCGGAGCGAAAGTCGTGCATGCCTCGAGCCTATCGGTAGATCGAAAAGTTAACCACATGTCACGAACCGCAAGGATTATCCACATTTGGGCACTTCTCGAATTCACGCGAACGGCCATTCCACTTGAATGGGCGCATGGAGAAATTACGTTTACGAAACCCTCATGAATCACTCGCGCTCATCCCGCATCTCATTGGCTTCCGGCCCATGAATGCCATCATGCTCTGGGCCCTCACCTCCGGCCCCGACCATTCAAGCGGCCCCATTATCCGCATCGAAGTGGAGGACGACCTCCCGCACGATCTCATCGACGTCGTGATCGACTTCGTCGATACCTTCGACGTCGAGGACCTCGTCATCGCATGGTACGGTTCCGATCTCGAGGCCATGATCAACAACCACACGGCGGTCGAGATCCTCGACACCGCAGGCGTAGCCGCCCAGCACTTCATCGACAAGACTCTTCCTCCACCCGACGACGGCTACGTCACGGTCTCGCTCACTGATTACACGCACTGGGCAGGCTGCCTGAGCCTGCGCGATGTGCCATATGCGGGCTTCGATGAGCTCGTCGCCGAAGGCGTCGTGCAGTCGTTCGACGAACTCAACGAGTCCCCGGCATTAACAGAGCTCGTCTTCCACGGATCGGCACCTTTCGACAGCGAACCCAAATCCGAGCAGTCGCGGGAGCCGTGGAGCGTCCGGTCGGGCGCCGTCATTGCCGCGAGAGCGGAGCGCTTGCGCACGAGTCAGCGTCGAAAGTGCGGGAACGCGTGGCACCGAGCCCTCGAGGATATTCGTGCGGGATTGGCGCCCGAGGAGGCCGCGCCAACCGATGAGATCATCGGTCTGCTCAACGCGGGGCTCGACAGCATCTTGCTCCGAGATCGGGTGATCCTGGCGGCGGTGAACTCCAATATCACCGAGATCCTCAAGGTGAAAAAGCACGAGATTGCCAGGCTTCTCGGTGAAGCGACGACCACCACCTCCGAGCACCTGACGGCGATCATCGAGCTCGTGGAGTACATCGCCGCCTTCTCAGACGACGACGATCCGGCGGCCTTTGCCGTCGCTGCGTATTTGCGCTGGTGGGCGGGGGACTTGGAGACTGCGTGCAACAATGCGGTTGCAGCCAGTGCGTCCAACCCGCACTACTCACTTGCGAAGCTTGTACTCCACGCACTCTTCGTGGATTTGCCCGCGCCGATTTCCGACATGTGAGCGCCCAGAGCGTAACTGAGCAGGTCACAGCGCCGCGGATGTCGCAGTGCGTCAGGGAAGGGGCTCTTGGCCGCCAATGTGAGTATTCTCGTAGCGTGACATCTACGTTAGGGGGACCCATGAAGGTCGTTGTACCGATTGTTGGGGAGACGAATGACGAGGCGCTATCCGTTGCCATCAAGATTGCTCGGCAACAGGAGATGACCTTGGTGGCGATGTTGAGTCGCCCGGTGTCGGAATTCGATCAGGAGAGCGTCGACGACGAAATCGACGCGCTGTGCGATCGGCTCGACAACGAAGACATCGCATACTCAACGGAGGTGCGGCTGGGCGAGGAGGATCTGGGCCTGGCTGTGGCCAAGGTTGCGGCGGACGTTGAGGCCTCGCTCGTCGTGGTGTCACTGGCGCAGCCTCCGACGAACGGAAAGCTGCTCCTTGGGTCGCAAATCCAGCGCTTGCTCGTCGGCAGCCCGTGCTCGGTGCTTGTTGTGCGCGAGAAGACTCTGCTCGAACAGGGGGAATAAATTACCGGAAAAACCGTTTGCCCTAGTGAGCAAATGCGAGTTTTCGCTGAATCTCCGCTATAATATGCAAGTTGTACTCACTGGCGTTTCGAAAGGTTGCACGTGGCCGCATCAAAAGCAAAGACCTCTACCTCATCCTCGTCCGCACAGAAGGTAAAGGTTGATGTTAGCTCACTGTCAGGAATGAAGGTTCCTGAGCTTCGTGAACTCGCGAAGGACCTCGATCTCGACCTCAATTCGCGTGCCGTCAAGGCAACCCTCGTCGAAGAGATTTCTCAGGCTCTTGTGGCCAAGGACTCCGCCTCGAAGAAGCCTGTCTCTGAGAAGGCGAAGCAGGTTGGCAAGGCAAAGCAGGCTGGCAAGTCAAAGAAAGCTGAGAAGGAAGAGCCGGCTAAGGCTAAGCAGACCAAGAAGTCGGAGACTGCGAAGAAGGCTGAACCGGCTAAGAAGGCAGCGCCAGCAAAGAAGGCAGCGCCAGCAAAGAAGGCACAGTCGACGACGACGGCCACGTCGGATGCACAGGCAGCGTCCGCGAAGAAGGCAGCGCCAGCGAAGAAGACCAAGCAGACCGCTAAAGCCGAACCCAAGGCGACCAAGGTGGAGGCCACGCCGGAGGCCAGTGCGGACGTGACGGAAGCTGAACTCAAGGCGTTGAAGGTCGGCGAGTTGCGAGACAAGGCAAAGGACCTCGGCGCGGATAAGATCTCTGGCCTGCGCAAGCAAGACCTCATCGATCTCATCATCAAGCTTGCAGGCACTACCGCTGCGCCGGCGTCTGCCACGGCTGACAAGCCGGCGTCCAAAACGGCCAAGCCCACCGAGGCTGTGGACGAGGACGAGATCGACTCAGCAGATGAGGACGAAGACTCGACTCCCGCGACTCCGGACGATCCGGAGGATCTCGAGGACGAGGACATGGACCTCGACGAGGATCTCGACGATTCCTCCGACTCGGCAGAGAGCTCGGATGAAGCCGAGGATGAGGATGCGGACGAGGACGATGAAGACGGCGAAAAGTCCGTCATCGTGACCGCGTCGAACAAGGAATCGAAGGGCGCGTTCGTCGTCAAGGATTCCGATGACACCGATGAGCCGGCTCAGCGCGTTCACGTCGCCGGCGCGACCGCCGATCCGGTCAAGGATTACCTCAAGCAGATCGGCAAGGTCCCGCTTCTGAATGCCGCCGAAGAGGTCGAACTCTCGCAGCGCATCGAGGCTGGCCTGTACGCCCAGCACCTGCTCGACACCACCGAGATTGAGGACCGCAAGTACCGCCGAGAGCTCGAGATCATCGCTCGTGATGGTCGCAATGCGAAGAACCACCTCCTCGAAGCAAACCTCCGCCTCGTCGTCTCTCTGGCGAAGCGCTACACCGGCCGCGGCATGCTCTTCCTCGATCTCATTCAGGAAGGCAACCTCGGTCTGGTTCGAGCAGTTGAGAAGTTTGACTACGCAAAGGGCTACAAGTTCTCGACCTACGCAACGTGGTGGATCCGCCAGGCCATCACGCGCGCCATGGCAGATCAGGCCCGTACGATTCGTATTCCCGTCCACATGGTTGAAGTCATCAACAAGCTGGCGCGCGTCCAGCGCCAGTTGCTCCAAGACCTCGGCCGCGAACCCACCACGGAAGAGCTCGCGCGCGAACTAGACATGACCGAAGAAAAGGTTATAGAGGTTCAAAAGTATGGTCGTGAACCGATTTCCCTTCACACCCCGCTGGGCGAGGATGGAGATTCAGAGTTCGGCGATCTCATTGAGGATTCGGAGGCCGTTGTGCCTGCCGACGCCGTCGGGTTTACCCTGCTTCAAGAGCAACTCCATCAGGTGCTCGATACGCTCTCAGAGCGCGAGGCCGGCGTCGTCTCGATGCGCTTTGGTCTGACGGACGGTCAGCCCAAGACGCTTGATGAAATTGGCAAGGTGTATGGCGTGACTCGTGAGCGAATCCGCCAGATTGAGTCGAAGACGATGTCCAAGCTCCGCCATCCGTCGCGTTCGCAAGTCTTGCGCGACTACCTGGAGTAACGCGGGTACCTGGAATAACGCGGCTACCTGGAGTAGGGCGGTTACCTGAAGTGACGCGCGTACTTAAGTAACGCGACCTCGTGAATCGCGGCTAGCTCGAGTGATATACCTGCACCGGAATCGGAATCACCGTTATGTGCGAAGCGCGCCCCAACTGCGGGCGCGTTTCCATTGGGCGGGGAGGACCTCGACGTCGTCGCGGTTAAGGTCGACGTTCGTATAGCGCTGGCCTCGTTCTTCGAGGTCGACGAAAACGCGGAAGATCGCTGCGCACGTGAGGGCGTCGCTCATGCTGCGGTGTGCCTGGCCGGGGCGGATGTCCAACCGCTCGGCGAGCCCGCGCAGGGAGTGCGAGCCGGGCTCGAGATAGATGCGGGACTGATCCATGGTGCACACGCACGACTCCTCATCGATGCGTTCCATCAATCCGGCGCGCGCGAATTCGCTATTGAGGAATTCCCGATCGAACTTTGCGTTATGCGCCACAATCCGCCGCCCGTGAAGCTGAGTGGCGAGATCCGAGGCGATCTCGGAGAAACGTGGGGCGCGTGCGAGATGGTCGTCGGTGAGTCCGTGAATGTGGACGGCGCCCGTCGGACGGCCAGGATTGACCAGAGTATGCCAGCGAGATACCTCGGCAAAGTCGGAGTCGAGGTGAATGACGGCTATCTCGATTACACGATCCGTGGCCCGGTCCAACCCGGTTGTTTCGATGTCGAGAATGGCATACTTGCTGAGACTCATTGCGCCATTGTCTCATAGCGGCCGTTTTTGCCCGGGGCGAACCGGCGTGAGATGAGGGGAATAAAAATAGCGTTTCGTGCTTTGATCGTAGTGTGAATGCATTAATTGAAACACCGTCTCTGACAGCCGCTGACCGCTGTGACGCCTGCTCCGCGCAGGCGTACGTCCGTGTCGAATTGTCATCTGGTGAGCTCCTGTTCTGTGCACACCATGCGCGCAAGCACATGCCGGCACTGGAAAAGGTAGCGATCAATATCGTTGACGAAACCGACCGAGTATCTCAGTAGTCAGCACAACTCCAACTAGCGGGGGCGAGTTCGAAAGAACTCGCCCCCGGTTTATGTCCGCATTCCCCGGGTCATGCCAGCAGGCCTTTATCCCGGCCTACCCGAGACCTCGCAGTGATTCACGGACACTCCGCCCTCTTGCCAGCTCAGCGGCGGCTGCGACCCGGCCGGTCGAAGATCCGCGATGAACTGCGAGAACGCCGGCCGAAGTTTGCGCATGCTTGCACCGCCAGAGATGAGATCGTAGGCGCTATCGGGATCTGTGACCACCGTGGGCGCGACGATGTCCACAAGCCCACGGTAGGCCTCGGGAGCGTAAGGCGCAGAGGGGCCAACGAGGATCGTCAACGCATTCGCGGAGAGTTCAAGAAGTCGGGGGAGCGTCTTGTTCGTGAACGTCATCCCCGTGATAAACACGATCTGCGCGTCTGGCAACAGATACTCAGCGGCCTGATCGGGAAGATCACCCGGCTGCGGCCGGCGCTCGAGAATCGTGAGATCCGCGTGTCCGAAGCACGCCAGCTGACCTCGAAAGTGCCCGATCATCACGGTTCTTTTCCCGGCCGTTAGATGATGAGCTTCGGTAAAGATCGAGCTGGTCGGAAATCTGCGCGCTAGATCCGCGGTGTTGACGTGGCTGTTAATCGCGGCGGTGCCAAGGGCAGATTCAACCGGATCCCACGAGGTGACGAGCTGTGCGACGTCGCGCAGGCTCGCCCCGACCAACCGCTCATGCGTTTTGGCTCCCCGATGCTCCTCCGGAATGGCCGCGATCCCGGCCCCCTGATCAGTCTGAACGAACGCAGCCCGATGGCTGAGCGCCCTGCGCACCGGAATATCTGGCACCGCCTCGAGGAACGGGGTGTAGAAATCCCATGCTGACATGTGGCCTCCATCTGTGATCGTTGCGGCTTCATCGTACGGCAATGTGGTGTGCAACGCGTCGCCACCTCACCTAGTTTGCGGGCAAATCAGGCTAGGATTCTGGCGTGCCACCATCTAAGAAGCAGGAATATACTGCCCGCCATCTCTCGGTCCTCGAGGGTCTCGAGGCGGTGCGCAAGCGACCCGGAATGTACATCGGCTCCACCGATTCGCGGGGGCTGATGCACTGCCTGTGGGAGATCATCGACAACTCGGTCGACGAAGCAACGGAAGGCTACGCCACCAAGATTGAGATCACGCTGTTTCCCGATGGGTCAGTCAAGGTCAGCGACGACGGTCGTGGCATTCCCGTCGATGAGGTGCCGGGCACCGGCGCATCCGGCGTCGAGGTCGTCTACACGAAGCTGCACGCCGGTGGTAAGTTCGACGGGTCGATGTACGGCTCCGCGGGCGGCCTGCACGGTGTGGGTGCCTCCGTGGTCAACGCCCTGTCCGAACGCCTCGATGTGGCCGTGCGCCGAGATGGCAAAGTCTGGGAGATGTCCTTCCACCGCGGCGAGCCCGGTGTGTTCAAGGATGGCAGAACCCCCAAGCCCGACAACCCGTTCACGCCGTTCACCACTCAGTCCGAACTGCAGGTCACGGGCAAGGTCGCGAAGAAGAACACCGGCACGACGGTCCGATACTGGGCCGATCCCGAAATCTTCCCCACGGATACGGAATTTGACTATCCGCACCTCGTCGAGCGAGCTCGCGAGAAGGCGTTCCTCGTCCCGGGCCTGGAAATCGTCATTCGCGACGAGCGTGGCCTGCCTGGCACGCCCGGCGAAGAGAGCCCCGTCGAGGAAGTGTTCAAGTACGACGGCGGCGTGGTCGACTTCGTCGATCATCTCGCGGCTGATGCGCCCGTCTCGCGCACTATGCACATCACGGGCTCGGGTACGTTCACCGAGACGGTTCAGGAACTCGACAAGAAGTCGGGCCACCTCAAGCCCCGCGAGGTCGAACGCAATTGCGACGTCGACATCGCGCTTCGCTGGGGCAATGGCTACGACACCCGCGAGGAATCGTTCGTCAACATTATTGCGACGCCCAAGGGTGGCACTCACCTGACGGGCTTCGAGGCGGGCCTCGTCAAGACCGTCCGCGCGCAGATCGAATCGCGCGCTCGCCAGCTCAAGGTCACTGCCCGCGATCCGCGCATCGACAAGGATGACATCCTCGCCGGCCTGACGGCCGTCATTGCCGTGCGCTTCCCGGAGCCGCAGTTCGAAGGCCAGACCAAAGAAGTGCTGGGAACGGCGCCGATTCGCGCCATCGTCTCAAAGGTGGTGGAGGAGGGGCTTACCAAGGAGCTCACGTCCTCCAAGCGCGATGCTCGCACGGAGAACCTTCGTATCCTCGAAAAGATCGTGGCCGAGATGCGCGCCCGCGTGGCCGCGCGCACCCAGAAGGAGATCTCGCGCCGCAAGAACGCGCTGGAGACCTCCACGCTGCCCGCGAAGCTGGCTGATTGCCGCTCGGAAGACATCGAGCAGACTGAGCTGTTCATCGTCGAGGGCGATTCGGCCCTCGGCACGGCCAAGCTGGCGCGAGATTCCGAATTCCAGGCGCTTCTTCCGATCCGTGGAAAGATCCTCAACGTCCAGAAGGCATCGCCGTCCGACATTCTCAAGAACCAGGAAGTTTCATCGATCATTCAGGTGGTCGGGGCTGGATCCGGGCGCACTTTTGACGTGGATGCCGCACGCTACGGCAAGGTTATTTTCATGACCGACGCCGACGTCGACGGCGCTCACATCCGCACGCTGCTCCTGACACTGTTCTTCCGCTACATGCGCCCGCTCGTCGAGGCCGGCCGGGTCTATGCGGCCGTGCCGCCACTTCATCGAGTCGAAGTGGCAGGCAAGGGGCGAAAGAAGGGCGAATACATCTATTCGTACTCGGAAGCGGAGCTACGCCAGATTCTCAGCCGACTTGAGAAGCAGGGGCGTTCGTACAAAGAGCCCATTCAGCGATACAAGGGTCTGGGTGAGATGGACGCCGATCAGCTCGCCGAAACGACGATGGATCCCAACCAGCGGACGCTGAGGCGAATCTCTCTCGAGGACGAGCAGGCGCTTCGTTTCGCGGAGGAGACCTTTGAACTCCTCATGGGTTCCGAGGTTGCTCCCCGTAAAGATTTCATCATCGACGGCGCTGACGACATCTCGCGCGAGCAGATCGACGCCTAGCCGGCGGCGACGTTAGTCCTAGTTATAGGTACACTAAGAGCCATGCACACGGGAAAGTTAACGGGACGAACGTTGGAGCAGCGCCTCGCTGCTCCCAGTGAGCTCCCTCTTCCCAGCGCACACCTAGGCCTGACGTGGCGCTCGTTGTGTAACGACGATCTCGACGACGTCCGCGACCTCCTTGACGAGTCGGCAGACCCGAGGATTTTTGATGACGTCCGTATCCTCCGGCTCGTCACGCCCCTAATCGATGACACGCAAAGCAAGAACGCGAACGTCGACGCGCTTGTCGGCTGGGACTCCGCCGGGCGGCTCCAGGCGATCGGGATCGTGAGCCTCCACCCCAATCCGCTCACCGAAGTTCAGGCAGACATCCTTGGCGTAACTCGACCGCAGTGGCGAGGCCGCGGAATTGGCCGTGCCCTTCTGGAATGGCAAGACGGGCGCGCTCGCCAGATGATGCTCGGAGCGGGCCACGACTTGCCGGCGTCGATCCGCTCGCGCGTTCGGTCGGATAACATGGGCCGTCGTCGTCTTCTCGCTGCCGGTGGCTTTTCGCCCCAGTGGCGCTGGACGTTCATGGATCTTGACCTCACCGACGAACACCGGGAGATGGCGAAGGACGCGCGCGTGCGGCTGGCCGAGCGCGGGATGTCGCTGCGTCACCTTGACGAGAGCGACTCCGAGGAAGTTCGCCGTCTCCACAACCGAGTTTCGATGGTCATGGAGCGGCGCCAACCGCTCAGCGCGCAACAGTGGCAGGAGCGCCTCGAGGATTCCGACCACGAAGCATCGACGATCTTGACCGATGGCGCGAACCTCGTCGGGTACTCGCTGTGTTCGGCATCCGGCACGGGGGAGTGCTTGCGCGTCATCTACTACGGCATCGATCGTGGCTTCCGCCACGACGGCAACGGAACCGACCTCATCCTCTCGCAAATTGACCACGCACTTGATCGGGGTTTTAAGCGAATGTGCGTGCCCATCGTCTCTGAAAACACGCCAGCAACCGAGTTTCTCACCACCCACGGATTCTTCGAGGGTGACTCCCATATCCTCTACTCGATCGATATCTAATGGACGTCCAGACTTGGCAGTGGAAGCCACTGCACGCCGCGAATGTGCCCGAGATTCTCGACCTAATTTTGAGGATCGAGGAGGCCGACGACGCCTCCATTCGCACGTCGGCTTCCGAGGTCGAATCCTATTTCCACGATTCGCACGTGTGGCGCGCGCAGGGAGCCTGGGTGGGCTCAGAGCTCGTGGCGTTCGGCCTGGCTCGCACACTCGCCGACAACTCCGGTGACCTGCCGATTACGGTCTCTGGCGGTGTGGCTCCCGAGTGGCGCGAGCACGGCGTCGGGCAGGATCTCATGGAGCGGCAGCTCATTACGTCTCGCGCGGTGGCCGGCGAACTCGGACTCGACTCCGCCACCGTCCAGATGTACATCGAGAGCTCGCAGAGCGTCCTCATTGATCTCGCACGCGAATTCGAATTCACGCCGCACTCGCAGTTCATCCAAATGCGCCGCAGCCTCGACATGCCGATCGATAGCGTCGAGACCTCTCAGTACATCCAGATCGTCAAGCTCTCCGAAGACTGGATCAAAGACTCTCGCAAGGCCCATAACAAGGTGCTCGCTGACGCCACGTCGTGGACCAAGATGAACTCGGAGTCCTGGCGAGAGCGAATCTCCCAGATGGAAGAGGACTGGTGCCTCGTGGCACTCGACCTGTTCGGTGACCGCCCGCGGCTCGCCGGATACCTTCTCGCCTCGCGCTTCACGTCCGACATCGAGGGCCCCGATGGTCAGCCCATTTACGACGAGGGATACGTGGAAGAGATCGTCGTGCTACCCGAATGGCGTGGCAAGCACGTCGCATCCTCGCTGATTATGACCGCGATGGAGCGCTTCAAGGCTGACGGGCTCATGCACATCGGGCTCGACGTCATCAAGGACGCCAACGACGAAGGCTCAGACCTCGTCACGGTATTCGAACACTTGGATTTCCAGCGAGTGTCCGAAACCTACATCGTCACAACAACCGTCTAGCACCCTCGGCTAGCCGATAGCGCGCACCACCGTCTTGAGCTGCTCGCCAGAGCCGTCCCTGCGCTCATCCACCTCGGGTAGCGCGAGGGGCTTTCCGCCCTGACCTGTGGCACGAGCGGGGGATTCACCGACCCACGCCATCTGCAACACATCCTCGCCTCGCAGGAACCTGTGTGCGCGCACGCCACCCGTAGCGCGGCCCTTGGCGGGGAACCGATCAAGGGGAGTTACCTTTGCGGAGCCGGGCACCGTACCCGGAAGAGCATCGGCCGAGCCTGCGATGGTCACCACGCTGTGGGCAGCGAGATCGTTGTCTGGCACGACGCCGAACGCGATGACTTGAGCACCATCGGCGAGGCGGATGCCTGCAACGCCCTGACCACCGCGGCCCTGCGGGCGCACCGCCGACGCGCTGAAGCGCAGGAGCTGCGCGTTGGAGGTGACGAGGACGATCTGGTCGTCATCACCAGCCGGCATTGCGCCGACCACGCGATCGCCGTCGGTCAGTTTGATGACGTCGATGGCACCCTTATCGGGGATATCGGGATTGACCCGCTTGATCTTGCCCTGAGCTGTGGCCACTGCGAGAACCTGGGCGTCGTCGTCGAGGGAAACGAGCCCGACGACGTGCGTGCCCTTGCCCATCAGCAAGATTTCCGTGACTGGGACGCCGCCCGTGAGGCTGGGCGCGCCTTCCGTATCCGGAATCGCTGGAATATCGACGACGTTCAGGCGCTGAACCGAGCCGTCCGACGTCAGGACGCCAACACTCGAGAGGTTGGATGTGAAGACCTTGGAGGCAATCGTGTCATGGGCAGCGCGCGGGCCACTGCGAGCGGGCTCGGTCTCGGAGACGATGCGCGCGATGAGGCCGTCGCCGGAGAGCACAACCCATGCCGGGTCGTCTGCGACCTTGAGCGAGCCGCGCGCCGACGGGGCTGCCACCGTGTCCGTCTCGAGGAGCACCGTGCGCCGCGGCGTGCCGAACTCGCGTGAGACCTGAGCGAGCTCGTCGGAGATGAGAGCGTGGAGGCGCTCCTCAGAGCCGAGAATCTCGGTGAGATCCTCGATGGTCTCCATGAGCTCGTTCTTCTCCGTCTCAAGTTCGATCTGGCTGAACTTGGTCAGCCGGCGAAGGCGAAGCTCGAGGAT
This sequence comes from Trueperella sp., assembly GCF_043424875.1. Taxonomy (NCBI): domain Bacteria; kingdom Bacillati; phylum Actinomycetota; class Actinomycetes; order Actinomycetales; family Actinomycetaceae; genus Trueperella; species Trueperella sp. The sequence continues at coordinate 45,785 of NZ_JBHWPL010000022.1, forward strand.
GTACTCGGCCTGAACCTCGGTCAGGTCGAAGACTTTCATGAGGCGGTCCTTGGCGATCGTTGAATCGTCCGAGGATCGGATGACGGCGATCACCTCGTCAATATCGAGAATCGCGATGAGCAGGCCCTCGACCAGGTGCAGGCGAGCCTTGGCCTTATCGAGGCGGAATTGAGTGCGCCTGCGCGTGACCTGCACGCGGTGGTCGAGGAAGACCTGCAGCAGTTCCTTCAGGCCAAGCGTGCGCGGCTGGCCATCGACGAGCGCAACATTGTTGATGCCGAACGACTCTTCGAGCGGCGTAAACTTGTACAGATTGGCGAGCACAGCTTCGGGATTGAACGAATTCTTCACCTCGATGACGAGGCGCGTGCCGTGATTGCGGTCCGTGAGGTTCTGAACGCCGGAGATGCCCTGCAACTTCTTGGACTGAACCGCGTCCTTGATCTTGTCGATGACCTTCTCCGGCCCCACGAGATAGGGAAGCTCGGTGAAGATAATGCCCTTGCGCCGGGCGGTGATGTTCTCGATGTGCGCGCTTGCGCGGGTGCGGAAGATGCCGCGGCCGGTTTCGTAGGCCTGGCGCACGCCGTCGAGTCCGACGATCTTGCCACCTTCGGGCAGATCGGGGCCGGGGATGTAGCGCATGAGCTCGTCGAGAGTCGCATCCGGGCTGTCGAGCAGGAAGCGCGCGCCAGCAACGACCTCCACGAGATTGTGGGGCGCCATGTTCGTGGCCATGCCGACGGCGATGCCGGACGAGCCATTGACGAGCAGGTTCGGGATGGCGGCGGGCAGGACGTCGGGCTGCATGTACGTGTTGTCGTAGTTGGGCACCATGTCCACGACGTCCTCGTCGAGGGAGGCCGTCATCGCAAGCGCGGCCGGAGCCATGCGAACCTCCGTGTACCGCGGAGCCGCGGGGCCATCGTCGAGAGAGCCGAAGTTACCGTGGCCATCGACCATCGGCAGACGCATCGTGAACGGCTGGGCGAGGCGAACCATCGCGTCGTAAATCGCCGTGTCGCCGTGCGGGTGGAGACGGCCCATGACGTCACCAACGACTCGGGAGGACTTCACGTGGCTCTTGTCCGGGCGTAGACCCATCCGATCCATCTGGAACAGGATGCGACGCTGGACGGGCTTGAGGCCGTCACGGGCGTCGGGCAACGCGCGCGCATAGATCACCGAATAGGAGTATTCGAGGAAGGAGGTGCGCATCTCCTTGGAAACGTCGATGTCAACAATGTGCTCTTCGGTTTGGGCCATTTATCTATTATCCGTTGATACGGAGCGGATGTTTGGGAGGGCCGCGCCCGTGTTGCCGTGATATTGACCGCCTGCTTTCGTAGATTGGGCGCGCCTTTGAGACAATGGGACAATGATTGATGTTCGCTTGGAACTGGATGCGGCTCTGGCCGCGCTCGTCTCGGATGAATCGCCCGTCTTGGCTGACATTCGCCATGCGATTGGCGAGGATTCGGTGCAGACGTTTTACGTGCGTCCAGAGACTGTGTTTGACGCGGATTCGGTCTACGACCGCATCGTTTCCTTCATCGTGACCGAGCGCCGCCTCGTGCTCGTCTATTCGGATACGAATTACGAAATGGATACGCGCGGCGAATACGTGACGACGACGCAGTCCATTCGGCTTGCGGACATCAAGGAGCATCACGTGGTGCGCCGCCGTCAATTCCAGGGCGAACTCGTGGGCGAGCTTAATTCGATCCTTCTTCGCCTGCGCTGGGGTGCCTCGTTCAATCAGGACCTTCAGGTTGGCGCTTGTGACGATCCCGCCTGCACGAACGATCACGGCTACATCGGCATCGCGACCAACGAGGATCTGCAGATTTTCCTCGACCGCCACACCGATTCGGCCTACTTTGCCGAGGGAGTTCACTTCATCGAGGAACTCGACACGATTTTGGGAGACCTGTGAATCTGACCGGCGCCACCTTGCCCGGGCGGGAGAACCTCGCGGGCGTCATGCCTAGTGCCCTCGCCGCGATCGGCGCGCTCGAGGGGGAGACGCCCTTCGAGTTCCCGGCGTCCCCGCGCGCATGCGTGGTGCTCGTGGATGGGCTTGGCTACCACCAGCTTCACGGCCGGCTCGGACACGCCCCGAACCTGCGCGCTTTCGGCGCTGATCGCTCCATTTCCACCGTCGTTCCATCGACGACGGCGGCCGGGGTCACGGCGCTTGGCACCGGACTCATGCCGGGGCAGACGGCCATGGCGGGCTACGCGCTGCGCGTCCCGGACACGAACACTGTCTTCAACCTCATCGCGTGGAATTCTCCGATGGCAAGGCCCGAACGCTGGCAGACCCAGCCCACAGTGTTCGAAACAAGCTCCGCCGATCTGGTCAAGATTCAGCCGCAGAAGTACGTGGGCTCTGGCTTGACCCGCGCGGGGTTGCGAGGTGGCCGAACCGTCGTCGCCGAAAACCTGCCAGCCCGAGTCGATGCCACGGTGAACGAGCTTCGCGCCGGCGCCGATCTCGCCTACCTCTACTGGGACAAGATCGATGCGACCGGCCACAAGTATGGATGGACCTCCGAGCAGTGGATTGCCGAGCTCGAGCGCTTCGACGCCGAATTTGGCCGACTCGTTCGCACCCTGCCGCCCGGCACGCTCGTGGTGCTGACGGCCGATCACGGCATGGTCGACGTGAGTGAACGCGTGGACGTTCGCGACTTCGACGAGCTCGCCCTCGACGTGGACGTGGTGGCGGGGGAGTCCCGCGCCGTGCAGATCTACACGGCGGCGCCCCGAGACGTCGCCGATCGTTGGCGGGCTTTCTTCGACGACGACGCCTGGGTGGTCACGAAATCCGAGGCGATCGAGGCGGGTCTATTTGGCCCGGTCACTGACTTCACCGAGCGCGTGATCGGAGACGTATTCACGTTCCCCAAAGGCACGCTTGCAATTGTTGACTCGCGCTTTCAATCACCCGGAGCAATTGGACTCATCGGAGTTCACGGCTCGCTGACCGAGCAGGAAATGCACATCCCACTCGCGGTGGACGTCATCTAGCCGCCCTGATCGCTGGAGCGTTAGTTGCTCAGGAGTTAGCTGCTCAGGGTGCTCGTTGCTCAGCGTGCTAGTAACTTAGCGCGCTAGTTGTCTTTCGAGTACCCGAAGACGATTTCATCCCACGAGGGCATGGCCGGCCTGTCACGGCGGCGCTTCTTCTTGGGCTTGTCATCCTCGGTCTTCAGGTCAGCTTCATCGACGACGCCGGGCAGCTCCTGTTGACCAGGAAGCGGGGCGTCGTCTGGTGCCGATTCGGCACTCGGTACCGACGAGAGGCTCGATGCAGGTTCACCATCGGCGTCAGTGCCTGGTTCAGGAGCGGATTCGGAGCTCGGTGCAGAACTCTGTGCGGAACTCTGAGAGGATGTGCCCGCGGAGGGCGAGGGGAACGCCAGAATCGTTGCGTCGACGGCGGCGTAGGGCTCGGAGTGCGCCGGATGGGCGCCGTCGAACTCGGGTTCGTCCGGCATCGGCTGGGAGGTGCCGCGCTTGGAGTTGAGCGAGGCAAGCATCGTGTCGATATCCGTGGGTCGTCCGGATGAGGCCGGTTGCGCATCGATGGCTGACATCTTGTCGGCAGCAGGGCTACGCGGCTTGTCGGTCTCCTCCGGTACCTCCGGCGACGGCGGAGTGTTGAGCTTGCGCCACGGGTTGGTGGGCGCCGGAATCTGATTCTCGGTTAGCCACGTCGCTTCGTCATTGCGGGCCTGAACGGTCTGCGCCTTGGTGTTGATCCGCCATAGGGCCGAGTGATCGCGCCCGCCACTTTCATAGCGTGCAACGAGAGTCCACGGCTCGCCCTGATCGCGGTAGGCATCCCACGTGATGCTCGAGGACTCGACGTCACGCGAGACCAGACGGGAAATGACGAGCTCCTCGAGAGTCATGCCGCCGGCGTCGTGACCGAGACGATAGGAGCGAGCAAGCTGAGCGGTGTACTCGCGCTCGGCAAAGATCGGGAAGGCGAGCCCGTTGAGCTGGCTCGGAGGCAGTGAGGAAATCTCGGATACGTCGGCAACGCTCAAGCCGGCGCGGAAATGCGCCTGGATCTCACGCGGGGTAATCGGGCGCGGCTCGGAATCCTCACCCTGGTTGATATCAGTGCGCAACGCGGCCCGGAGCTCGTCAGTAATCGGCAAGACGTAGCGATTACCCTCGGAGTCATTCAGACTGAGCTTTTGCCCGTCCGTCAGCCCCAGCAGTTCGAGCTCAATCATATGTGTCCTCCTACAGTACTCTCTCAAGCGTGCCACTTCCGCACAACCAAGTGGGTTTCAACTGTTGGCGTGTTGCTTGCGTCGAGATTATCTCACTAAATCCGCGTTTAACGCCTGATCTTGTGAAATGTTGATAGCTCTGGTAAAAAGACCATGAACATTCACCGATTGAGGAACGAACATGGCAACAGATTATGATGCGCCGCGCAAGCAAGACGAGGAGCTCAAGGAAGATTCCCTGACTCAGCTCAAGGCGCGTAGCACTGACCATCAGTCGAGCTCCGTTGATGAAGACGAGGTTGAGGCCGCCGAGGGTTTTGAGCTTCCTGGCGCGGACCTGTCGAACGTCGAGTTGTCCGTTGCAGTTGTTCCTGCGCAGGATGACGAATTTACGTGTTCGCAATGCTTCCTCGTTCATCATCGCTCTCAGCTAGCCTACGAGGAGGGCGGCATGCCCGTATGTGCGGATTGCGCATCGTAGGCTGAGGAGTAGACATGGCGTGGTTTTCCCGAGGGAAGAACAAGGACGAGGAACCCGAGGAGATCTCGGAAGAGTTGGAGACTGCGGTCCCCACTGAAGGACCATGGGACGCCGGCGACGTCGAAATCGGCAAGCGCCTCGATGCGGGCTCACTGTGGATTCCACTCGTACCAGGAGCGTCCCTCCAGTTCACGCTGGACCGCCGGCGCAAGACTGTGCTCGGCGTCGTCTATGCCAAGAATGGATCGGCCCTGCAGCTGCAGGCTTTCGCCGCGCCGCGATCGCGCGGAATCTGGGACGAGGTCCGCCGCGATATGCAAACCTCAATCGCGAAGCAGGGCGGTTCCTCCCAGGAAGCCACCGGTCCATTCGGTGACGAGCTGCGGGCGCGAATGCCCATTCCGAATTCGAAAGACTTCTCGCCGCATCGCTTCCTCGGTATCGATGGCCCTCGCTGGCTCTTGCGCGCGACGATCTATGGCAAGGCCGGAGCCGACGACGCCGCGGCGGAGGAACTCATCGACATTATTAAGGACGTCGTGGTTGATCGCGGCCAGACCCCGCACCCACCGCGCGAGCTCCTGCCGCTCGAAATCCCCGAGCAGGTCAAAAGTAAAGAGCAATGAGTAGGCATACCGAGCTGACGGGCACCGTCCGCTCGATGACGTACCCGGGAGCGCAGCGCCCCCAGGTGCGCGTGCGCCTCGAGGTGGGGGACGCGACGATCGCGCTCGTGTTCATGTCCCGCTCCACGATCGAATGCATCGACATCGGATCCACCCTCACAGTGTCAGGCGCGCTGACAACCGATCGTGGCACCCCCACAATGTTTAACCCACGTTTCGTGGTGAAGGGTTCACATGGATAACGAGCAGACCAACGCGGAGCATGACGCGAGCGAGATCCCGGCAGAGGCCGTTGCCTCATCGGGTCTGCGCGCCGTCATTCAGGACGACTTCGACATCATGGAGGCCGTCGGCGGCGTTCGCGGAATCATCGAAGCGGTGGTTCCCACGGTCGTCTTCCTCGTGCTGTATACGGTCACGGGTGAGCTCAACCTTCCCCTCGTGGTCTCAGTCGGCTCGACCGCCGTCTTCATCCTCATCCGCGCGATTCAGCGCATTCCGATCACGCCCGCGCTCGGTGGTCTGTTCGCGATCGCCCTGTCAGCCTTTATCGCGTGGCGCAGCGGCGAGGCGTCGGACTTTTTCGTGTGGGGGCTGATCACGAACGCGGCCTACCTGTTCGGGCTCGTAATCTCGCTTGCCGTGCGCTGGCCGGCGCTCGGCCTCCTCATCGGCGCCCTTCGTGGGGATGCGACCTCCTGGCGATCGAGCACCGATCCGGCCAAGGTCATCACGCGGCGTCGCTACACGTACATCACTTGGATGTGGGTGGGCTTGTTCGCTGCGCGCCTGCTCGTCCAAGCCCCGCTCTATTTCGCCGACGCCACGGAGGCCTTGGGAGTTGCCAGGCTCTTCATGGGCGTGCCGTTCTTCGCCCTCATCGCGTGGTTCACATGGATGATGGTTCGCGGGCTGCCGGATGTCGAGTCGGAACAGGCGCAGCGATCAGCTGAGTAGCGCTTCGACCTCGGCCATGTCCGCGCCGGCGCTTCGCCCAACGATAAACAACAGTTGATCCCCGGCGTCGACGCTCATGTCCGTGGCCGGGAACAGCGGTTCGCCGTCGCGGATCACGCTTGCAATAACGATGTCTGGCGGCAACGCGACCCTGCCAAGCGGCTTGCGCGTGACGGGGGAGTCGGCGCTGACCGTGCCGTGGTAGAGACTCGCACCTGACTGGAACTTCATCCGGCGCACGAGCCGGCCTGTCGAGATCGCTTCCTCGATGATTTCGGACATGATCTGCGGGGTCGAGACCGCCACATCCACGCCCCACGATTCGTCGAAGAGCCACCCGTTGGCCTGATGGGAGACGCGGGCGATGACGCGCGGAACTCCGAACTCGGTCTTTGCGAGCAGCGAGATGACGAGGTTCGCCTTGTCATCTCCCGTGGTGGCGACGACGGCGTCGGTAGTATCCGCGTCCGCGGCCTCGAGCGTGCTGAGCTCGCAGGCATCGCCAAGAATCCAGTCGGCCTCCGGAACGGAGGCAACGCGCATGGCCTCGGGCTTGATGTCAACGATCGTGACCTCGTGGCCGGCCGCCGTCATGTCCCTGGCAACGAGGCGGCCAACGGAGCCGGCTCCCGCAACAAGAATCTTCATAGCGCATCATCTCCCACGCGATGGTTGAGAACTCGCTGAACCGCGTTCGTCTCGGACACGTGGGCGAGGAGGCGAAGCTCATCGCCGTCTTGGACGACCGTCGTCTGAGTGGGGAGCACGAGCTCGAGTTCTCGGGTGATGTAGGCGACGCGAGCGCCCGTGTTGCGCTCAATATCTGCGATGGTCGTGCCGAACCACGAGGAGTCGAGGTCGACGTAGAACAGGGCCGTGCCGGTGGCCGAATCGATGTGCTCGATGTGCGGGCCGAGGGGGATGAGCCGGTGCATGACCTGATCGGCCGTCCACGGGACGGGCGCCACGATGTCGATCCCGAGCTTGTTATAGACCCCGGCACGCGTGGAATCGTAGATGCGGGCGACGACGTTATCGATGCCGAACGTCTCGCGTACGACTCGCGCCGCGATGATGTTCGAGTTATCGCCCGAGGAGACAGCCGCGAACCCGGTGGCCTCCTCGATGCCAGCTTGGCACAACGCGTCCCGATCGAAGCCCACGCCGGTGACCTGCTGGCCGGAAAAGTCATCTGGCAGTCGGTTAAACGCGCGGGAGTTTTGATCAATCACCGCTACCGAGTGGCCTCGATCTTCAAGATTTACTGCGAGATTCGCGCCGAGGCGACCGCAACCCATAATGACGAAATGCACGCTACGAACGCTACCGCAATTCAAAATAAAGCGTAACCTTTCACTGTGCTTAACATCAGGTCCATGGTGCCGGGCTCGGACATCGCGAGCTCGCGGGCAAGCGCGCTCTCGACAGTCGCGCTCGTCATGGTCATCGTTCCGCAGATCGTGCTGCGCGCCATGTCCTATTCCGAGCGGTCCACGGGCGCGTTCATCGCGCTTGGCACCGGTTTGGCGACCTTCCTCGCCGCACTTGTCATCGCGCGGATTGCGAACCGGGAGGTGCCGCGCCGCTCGTCTCACCAACTCGCCGAACGCCACGTCGCCCGCTGGGCTGGCCTGCTGGTATCGGCTGCGCGGATCTTGGGATACGCGCTGCTTGTGATCCTGGGCGTCGAGCTCGCGGTGACGTCGCTCGAGGCCATCGTGACCGTGTCGTGGAGCGCCTGGCTCGATCCGATCCTCATCCTCCTCTTGGCCATCCCGGCGCTGACCGGGCTCGGCAAACGCGGCCAGCGATGGATCATCGTGTTCTCGTTTACTGCAACGGCCGCACTCGCCGCGATCCTCGTTTACGGGCTCATTCAAGAGGCGATCGGGGCGATCGACTTCGAGAACATTCGGCTCGCGCGCCAAGACGCCTACGCCTCCGAGCGCGTGCCGGAGGAGACGAGGCAGTTCTTCGAGGCCGCCCTCGGTGGCGCCCTCCTCGGCGCCGTGACCTCGCTGATCTCTGAGCGCGTCATGGCACCGACGGCCGATCGCCGAGTCTCCTCACGCCGGCTCGCGGCTGTTATGGGCTCGGCATTCCTCATCATCGGAGTGACGCTCTACTTCGTCGTCGTTCTCCAAATGCCCGGCAAACGCGTGCAGATCCCGTCCTTGTCGATCGCTATGGCATTCTTCGGCGACGTCGGCCAGGCGATTCTCGTTGCCCTGTACGTTCTACTCGGGCTCGGCGTCTCGTACGCCGCCTACAGTCAGCTGCCGCGCCTGCTGCGCGAACTCGCCCTCGACGTCCTGCTCCCGCGCAGACTCGCCGCGGCGGACGCCGTCGCGCCACGGCGGCTCATTATCGCGATCATCGCAGGCTTGGCCGCGGTGGTCACGATCGTCCTCGACTCCACGCGCTCGATCTCCGCGGTATTCGTGTTGACGATGTACACGGTCGTCGCGCTGACCTCGCTCGCGATGGTCTTCCGGGCCAAGAGCACGCTCAACGATTCCACGGATTCTGCGCAGCGGCGCACGGCTCGGTTCTTGAAGTGGCTCTTCCGCGGATACACCGTGGTCTCGCTCCTCGTGGCCGCCGCCGTGGTGGCGACTCGGCCAACGTGGGCGCTGGCGGGTCTCGTCGCACTGTCCGTCCCCGTCATCTTCCTCGTGCTCTATTCGCGCGGCCAGGAGAAGCTGACCGCGCAGCTACAACTGGGGTCACTCACGTCCGGCCGCCACCTGCCCACGCGCGTTCACGGCGTCGTGCTCATCGAGCGCGTGGACGAGGCGACGATCCAAGCGGTCACGTGGGCACGAGCGCTTCGGCTGTCGTCACTGACCGCTGTGGCGGTGGATATCGACCCGACGCAGACGCGCAACATTCGCGACGCGTGGACGGCGGCCATGGTCCCGGTGGATCTGACGATCCTTGGAGAGCCCAAGGGAGCCGTGCGCGGGCCGGTGATCGAATACGTTCGAGCCCGTCACGCCGATCACGCGAACGACCTCATGGCGATCATCATTCCGCGCCTCATTTCCTCGCGTTCGTGGGAGCGCTTCTTCCTGCGGCACTCGACCCCGCGCGTCGTCTCCGACCTGCGCCTCGAGCCCAACGTCATCATTGCCGAGGTGCCCTATCGCCTTGGAGAGGACGAGCGATGAGACTCGAGATTCATGACATCGGGCACGGCGGAGTGGGCATCGCCCGCCACGACGGCCGGGTGGTCTTCGTTCGCGGCGCGCTTCCAGGGGAGGTCGTCGACGCCGAGGTGACGGCTGAGAAATCGAAGTTCCTCAACGCCGTGGTCACCGACGTAATCGAACCGAGTGCGTATCGAGTGGAGCATCCGTGGCCAGACGGCGCAGCCGGGCGCACGGGCGCAGCCGACTTCGGCCACGTGAGCATCGAGGGGCAGCTGGCACTGAAGACGGCCGTGGTTCAGCAGAACATCCGCCGCATCGGCGGGGCCGAGCTGGCCAAGGAGCTCACCGAACAGCTCGGGCAGGTTGACGGCGTGGGTGAAGGCGTCAGCGTTCGCGGCGTTGATCGCGGCGATGGCTGGGGAACCCGCACGCGCTTCGAGGTCACGAAAATGGACTCGGGCGTTGGCATGTACCTCGAAAAGACGAACGACCTCGTGCCTATCCACGAGATGCCTCTAGCCGTGCCTGAACTCGCCGATCTTGACGTGTGGGGCAGCGCCTGGGACGCCTCGATCGAACCGGGCACGCGCGTGAAAATCGTGGCGCCGGCCTCCGGGCCCAACGTCGTCGTGACCGATGAGGCGTGGGCAGCGCCGGGGGAGCCCGCCGAGCAATACGTGTGGGAGCGAGCCACGACCACCGACCAGATCTTCGATTACCGGCTCAGCGCCAGCGGGTTTTGGCAGGTCCATGACAGGGCGCCCTCGACTCTCCTTCGCGCGGTTCTCGACGGCGCTCAGGCCGCGCCTGGCGAGCGCGTCGCCGAGCTCTTTTCGGGTGCCGGACTCTTCACCCTGCCCCTTGCGCTCGCCGTGGGGGAGAGTGGGTCTGTGCACGCGTACGAGGGCTCCAAGCGCGCGGTGGCAGACGCGCGCTACAACCTGCGGGACACGCCGTGGGCGCGGGCGGACGTGCGCCGCATTGATTCGCGGATTGCCGGCGAGATCGCGGATGCCGACGTCGTCGTCGCTGATCCGCCCCGATCCGGCCTCGGAAAGCAGACCGCGGCGAAACTCGCGCAGCTTCGTGCGCGAACAATCGTCCTCGTGTCGTGCGACCCTGCGGCGATGGCGCGAGACGTGGCACAATTGGTAGCGAATGGGCGACATGCGGTCAGCATCGACGCGATCGACATTTTCCCCAACACACACCACGTCGAAATCGTGACTGTCCTTGATCGATAGACACATCGGCACGAGGCTGATAGTTTGATGTCAAGATAGTTTACGAGCTCAGCGGGTAAACGTTCGAAGGAGAACTATGAGTATTGACAGTTTCAAGGCCAAATCCACACTTGAGGTTGGCGGCAAAGACTACGAGATCTACCGGCTGGACGCCGTGGCGGGCACTGAGAACCTGCCGTTCTCGCTCAAGGTTCTTGCCGAGAACCTGCTGCGCACCGAGGATGGCGCGAACGTCACCTCCGAGCAGATTAAGGCACTTGCCGAGTGGGACCCGACGGCCGAGCCCGAGCACGAAATCCAGTTCACGCCCGCGCGCGTGGTCATGCAGGATTTCACCGGCGTTCCCTGTGTGGTCGATCTTGCAACGATGCGCGAGGCCGTGACGGACCTCGGCGGCGATCCCGATCTGATCAACCCGCTCAACCCGGCAGAGCTCGTCATCGATCACTCGGTCCAGATCGACGTCTTTGGTACGCAAAACGCCTTCCAGCGTAACGTGGAGATCGAATACGAGCGTAACGGCGAGCGCTACCAGTTCCTGCGCTGGGGCCAGACGGCATTCGAGAACTTCAAGGTCGTCCCGCCGGGCACCGGCATCGTCCACCAGGTCAACATCGAGTACCTGGCGCGCGTGACGATGACTCAGGACAACGATGGCGTGCTTCAGGCCTACCCGGACACCTGCGTGGGCACCGACTCGCACACGACGATGGTCAACGGCCTGGGCGTCCTTGGCTGGGGCGTGGGTGGCATTGAGGCAGAGGCGGCCATGCTCGGCCAGCCGGTCTCCATGCTCATCCCGCGCGTGGTGGGCTTCAAGCTCACCGGCGAGATTCCGGCGGGCTCCACCGCAACCGACGTCGTGCTGACGATCACCCAGATGCTGCGCGACCACGGCGTGGTTGGCAAGTTCGTTGAGTTCTATGGCGACGGCGTGAGCGCCGTTCCGCTGGCCAACCGCGCGACGATCGGAAACATGTCGCCCGAGTTCGGCTCGACCGCCGCGATCTTCCCGATCGACGACGTCACGCTCGACTACCTGCGCTTGACCGGCCGTTCCGACGAGCAGGTCGCGCTCGTGGAGGCCTACTCCAAGGAGCAGGGCCTGTGGCATGACCCGACGAAGGAAGTCGAGTACTCCGAATACCTCGAGCTCGACCTGTCCACGGTCGTTCCCTCGATTGCCGGCCCCAAGCGCCCGCAGGATCGCATCGTCCTGTCCGAGTCTAAGGAGAAGTTCCGCGAGGTTCTTCCCTCGTATGTGAACTGGGACGACGACGGCGCGGTGGACTCCTCGCTCGAGGCGACCTTCCCGGCGTCGGACCCGGTTGCCCCGGGTAGCGAGGACGAGCACCCGGCTCCCGAGACCGGCACGCCGAGCCTCGACCGCCCGCACAAGCCAAGCTCCGTGACGCTCGCCGATGGTACCAAGACCGAACTCGACCACGGAACCGTGGCGATCGCGTCGATTACCTCGTGCACGAACACGTCGAACCCGTCGGTCATGATGGCCGCGGCGCTCTTGGCACGCAATGCGAACGAGAAGGGCCTCAAGCCCAAGCCGTGGGTGAAGACCTCGATGGCTCCCGGCTCGCAGGTTGTGACCGACTACTACGAAAAGGCGGGCCTGTGGCCCGATCTCGAGGCGCTCGGTTTCCACCTCGTTGGTTACGGCTGCACCACGTGTATTGGCAACTCTGGTCCGCTTCCTGAGGAAGTCTCGCAGGTTGTCAACGACGAGGATCTCGCCGTCGTATCCGTGCTTTCCGGTAACCGTAACTTCGAAGGCCGCATCAACCCGGACGTGAAGATGAACTACCTCGCGTCCCCGCCGCTCGAGAGA
>NZ_JBHWPL010000023.1:0-18320 GCF_043424875.1 Trueperella sp.
AACATCGATGTCGTCCAGTCCACGCTCGAGGGCGCGGACATGGTCTTCGTGACTGCCGGCGAAGGCGGCGGCACCGGAACTGGCGCTGCGCCCGTCATCGCCACCGCCGCGCGCGAGCTCGGAGCCCTCACGGTCGGCGTCGTCACTCGCCCCTTCTCGTTCGAGGGACTTCAGCGCAATCGCAACGCGAGCGACGGCATCACCGCGCTTCGCGACGCGGTCGATACGCTCATCGTCATCCCGAACGATCGTCTCCTCGACGTCACCGACGAGGACCTGTCGATCATCGAGGCCTACCGCCTCGCCGACGAAGTCCTCCACAACGGCGTCAAGGGAATTTCGGACCTCATCACCATGCCGGGAGAGGTCAACGTCGATTTCGCGGACGTCAACACCATCATGAAGGACGCCGGCACGGCGATCATGGGCATCGGCTCGGCCAACGGCCCCGATCGTGCGCTGCGCGCAACCGAGAACGCCATTTCCTCGCCGCTGCTTGAGGCACGCGTCGACGGCGCTCACGGCGTGCTCCTCGCGTTCACGGCATCGACGGACATCACTCTCACGGAGTACGCCGAGGCTTCGCGCCTCGTCAAGGAGGCTGTCGACCCCAACGCGAACATCATCCACGGTCTCATCATCGACGAGTCGCTTGGAGACGAGGTGCGCGTGACCGTCATTGCAGCCGGCTTCGACGAATCTGTCGACCATCTCGCCGGTGGCCAGCAGCCCGAGGCCCGCACGGCTCCGGCGGCGCAGGCCAAGGAATCCCAGGCCTCGCAGTCGGCTCCGTCCGCGGAGCGATCTGACGAGCGTCAGCCGGGTCAGGTCCAGCAGCAGGAGGCTCCTGTCGAGTCCGTGCACCGCCCGACTGTGAGCGGTGGCAACGACGAGCGCTCGCTCGAGGTCCCCAAGGTCGAGGAAGAGAAGACCCGCAGGCCTGACCTCGACATCCCGCCGTTCCTCTTCGGCGATGAGTAACTAGCCTTCCTTCCGACTCCAATCCAAAATTCCCCGGCCATCGTGCCGGGGAATTTTGGCACAATGAGCCCATGCATGAATTTCCGCGTGACGAGCTCGTCGACTGGATCGATCCCAGCCTCGTGCCTGACGGCGTGAGGGTCGGGTTCACCTCCCGCGCAGGCGGAACCTCGGCCGGCGACCACGCATCGCTCAACCTCGGTTTTCACGTGGACGATGTTCCGCACGACGTCAGCGCGAACCGGGACCTCGTGCAGCGTGAGGTTGGCGCAGAGCTCACGTGGATGGTGCAGGTGCACGGAAACACGGTGGCTCACGCCAGTGCGGCGCGCACGGGCAGACGCGGCTACCTGGGCGTGGGGGAGGCCGACGCCGTCATCGTCGAATCCGGCGAAAGCGCAGCCGTCATGGTGGCCGATTGCGTGCCGCTCATTGTCGTTGCCGCCGATGGCTCGCGGGCCGCAGCGGTTCACGTGGGCCGGGCGGGCTACGACCTCGGCATCGCGCACGCGGTACACGACGAACTTGGCGACGACGCGATCGCCTTTCTCGGGCCGTCCATCTGCGGGCAGTGCTACGAGGTGGGCGAGGAGCTTGCGCGAGAGGTGGACGAGCGCTGGCCCGGCACGGCCGTGACCACCCGATGGGGAACTCCGGGCCTCGCCATCGCAGGCGGCCTCGAACGTCAGTTGCGCGGCAGGGGAGTGAGAACCCACCGGTCATCGATCTGCACCTACGAGTCGAAACGGCACTACTCGCACCGGCGCGCCACCCATGAAGGGCGCAAGACCGGCCGATTCATCGGATTGGTGCAGATTAAGTAAGCGACACACCGAACGCCATCGCCGTTTTGCCCCGATTCTCTAATAGTTTGGAGGCAGCCGACCAAGAAGGGACCACCGATGGGACTGTTTGACAGGATTGCCGCCAAGGCGACTCCGTACGAGGACGATTACGACGAGTTCGACGGCGAGTACGAGGAGTACGACGCCGAGGAGTACTACGAGGACGAGCCGGAAGTCTCGAGCCTTCAACCGGTCGCCTCAGCGCCCGAAGTCGCGCGCATTGTGACTGTCTGGGTGTCCTCGTACAACGACACGGAGACGTTCGCCCGCGAATTCCGCAGCGGCCTGCCGATCGTGTTGAACCTGTCCGAAGCTGAGGATACGCAGCGCAGGCGCATTATCGACTTCGCGCTTGGCCTGACCTTCGGCCTCGAGGGCGTCTTCAGCCACATCTCCGACGACGTTTTCCTCCTGACCCCGCGCAGCGTTAAGATCGAGACTCACGGTTCGGACACGCAACACTACTTTAACTAGGGTCTCTCTTCTTCAATGACGATCTTCGGTCTCATCCTTTTTTGGGTTTGTCAGCTCTACACACTCGTATTGATCGCACGGGTCATTCTTGACTTCGTGCAGATCTTGGCGCGCGATTGGTACCCCACGGGCGTCATCCTCGTGTTCGCGAACATGGTGTACAAGCTGACGAATCCGCCGCTGCGCTTCCTTGGCAAGTACATCCCGCCCTTGAACCTCGGCGGAATTAGTCTGGATCTCGGCTTCCTGGTCCTGTTCATCGGCGTACAGGTTCTCCAGCGGCTGTCCCTCTTGCTCTAGCGAGGGTATTTGCACAGCGTGGCTGTTATTGAATTGTGATAAATTAGACGGGAAATCTCGGCAGTAGTTGCGCCTTTAACTGGGCGAGATTCACTGGGCTCTAGTAGTCTAGCTGGGAAAGCAGGCACGACCTCGCGTCGCGCACGCTCACAAGAACTTTTATTTATGAGGTGAAGAACATGGCTCAGCTAACCGAGCATGATGTCATCAATGTGCGCTTCAACGACGCCAAGCGTGCTGAAGACGGGTTTGATAAGGATCAGGTTGATTTCTTCCTCGATGAGGTTGCCGAGACGATTGGCGCTCTCACGAAGGAGAAGCAGGAGCTCGAGGCTCAGCTCCAGACCGCGCAGGCGCGCGTGACTGAGCTCGAGAACCAGCTGGGTCTTGCGCAGCCGCAGGGCGATCAGCGCGATCCGTCGGAGGCAGCGTCCACCGCCGCCTTTGCCCCGGTTGATGGCCGGCCTCAGGGCCACGAGGAGGCAGAGAGCGCCGCCTCGATGCTCTCCCTCGCACAGCGTCTCCACGACGAGCACGTGGCCAACGGCCGCGCTGAAGAAGAGCGCATCATCAGCGAGGCGAACGCGGAGTCCGCACGCATCATCACCGAGGCTGAGGACGTGCACAACCGCACGCTGACCAAGCTGGAGGAGGAGCGTTCGCTGCTCGAGCGCAAGATCTCCGAGCTTCGCGAGTTCGAGCGCGATTACCGCACGCGTCTGCGCAGCTACCTCGAGTCGCTGCTCCAGAACGTCGAGTCGCAGAACCAGCAGTAGGTTCCACTTTTATCGGGAGGAGGGCACGCCGAGTGTCCTCCTTTCGTATGTGTGATGAAGAAGCTCGCTCTGCCGCTCCTGTTGGGACTCATTGTGATCGTCGCCGATCAGGCGTCGAAGCAGTGGGCGCTTGGCGCGCTCGCAGATGGTCACGTCATCCCCGTGATCGGCGACTTCCTCTCATTCAAACTCGCCTTTAATTCGGGCGCGGCGTTCTCGTTTGGGCACTCCGCGACGTGGATCTTCACGTTGGTCTCCGCGATCGTCTCCGTGGCCATCCCGTTTTTCATTCTGCGCACGGGACCAGCGGCGCGCATCATCCTCGGCATCGTCTGGGGCGGCGCGGTCGGCAACCTCATCGATCGCCTGCTGCGCGATCCGGGCTTCCCCGAGGGCCACGTCGTCGACTTCATCAACTACAACGGGTGGTTCATCGGCAATATCGCTGACATCGCCCTCGTTCTTGGGCTGATTGCACTGTTCGTCGTCGAAATCTTCTTTACCGAAACACCCGACGCCGAGGCTAGCGACGACGACGGCCCTGCTGACGACGACAAGGCTAGCGACGGCGAGGCTAGCGACGACGGCGAACCGTCTGAGGAAGCGACTGATGAACCGGCTGATGAAGCGGGCGACGAGGTGGCCGCCGAATGAACACCTACCTTGTACCTGAAGGGCTGGCAGGCGGCCGTGTGGACGCCACGCTCGCCACGATGACCGGCCTGTCGCGGGCCAAGTGCGCCGAGCTCGTCGAGGCCGGCGAGGTGCTCCTTGACGGGAAGGTTCCCAAGAACTCCACGAAGGTCGCGCCTGGCAGCGTGCTGGAAGTGCGGTTGCCAGCCGCCGAGCCCGTCGTCGTCGAAACTCCCGTGGAAGGCATGGGCATCCTCTACGAGGACGCGGACCTCATCGTCGTGGACAAACCGGTGGGTGTTGCCGCGCATGCGTCGCAGAATTTTGAGGGTCCGAATGTGCTGGGCGCCTTACTGGCCGCGGGCGTATCGCTGACGACGTCGGGGCCGCAGGAGCGCCAGGGAATCGTACACAGGCTCGACGTGGGCACGAGTGGTGCGATGGCCGTGGCGAAGTCCGAGCTGGCGTATTCGGCGCTCAAACAGGCCTTCCGCGACCGCACGGTGAAGAAGACCTATCACGCACTCGTTCAGGGGCATCCGGATCCAATGTCGGGCACGATCGAGGCGCCGATCGGGCGGGACATGCGCCACCAATGGAAGATGGGCGTGCGGGCCGACGGCAAGCACGCCGTGACGCACTACGACGTCATTGAGTCGATGGCTGGCGCCTCGCTCGTTGAGGTTGATCTGGAAACCGGGCGTACCCATCAGATTCGCGTCCACATGTCCGCGATCAAGCATCCGTGCGTTGGCGATGTCATGTACGGCGCCGATCCCGTGCAGGCGGAGAAGCTTGGCCTTGTGCGCCAGTGGCTCCACGCGTGCCGGCTCGGCTTCGAGCATCCGCGCACCGGGGCATGGGTGGAGGTCTGCTCCGAGTACCCGGAGGACCTGCAGCAGGCACTCGATCAGATTCGCGACGCTGCCGATGCCTGAGATCAAGGCGTGGCAGATCACCACGAATGAGGAACTCGAGCGGCTGTTTGCGATCCGCATGACGGTGTTCGTGGAGGAGCAGAAGGTCGATCCGAACAACGAGATCGATGCGGCCGATTTCGCCGAGACTACCCTCCACGTGCTCGCCACGGTGGATGGCAAGGACGCGGGGACGGCACGCCTGCTCATCGACGGGCCCGGGCGCGCGCGCGTGGGCCGCATGGCCGTCCACGCGTGGGCGCGGGGCACGGGGATCGGCCGCGTCGTCATGTCAAAGATCCACGAGCTCGCGCGCGAGCACGCCGGAGGTACAGTTCGACTCGAGCTGTCCGCCCAAGAAAGCGCCCTCGGCTTTTACGAGCGGCTCGGGTACGAGATCACGAGCGGCGAGCGCTACCTGGATGAGAACATCTGGCATCAGGATATGCACGTTATTTTGCGACGCGCCGATGACGCGTAGCTTCGCGCGTGTGACCAGCGATCGGGGCAGATCACACTCGATGATCTGAAAGTGTCGGAGGCGGTAAATAGACTGGGGCCATGGCTAAGAATTTTGCGCACCTTCACGTTCACACCGACTATTCGCTGCTCGATGGCGCTGCGAAGATCGACAAGTTGGTGGCAGAGGTTGCCGCACTTGGTCAGCCGGCGGTTGCCATCACGGATCACGGCAATCTTCACGGCGCATACGAGCTCTACAAGGCCGCGAACAAGGCTGGCATCAAGCCGATCATCGGGCTCGAGGCCTATATGACCCCGGGAACGTCGCGGCACGACAAGTCTCGTGTGTTTTGGGGGACCGAGGGCCAGCGATCCGACGACGTGTCTAACCGCGGCACGTACACGCACTTCACGCTGCTCGCCGAGAACGAGACCGGGATGCACAACCTATTCCGGATGGCCTCAATCGCGTCGATCGATCGCACGATCGGAAACTACGCGCGCATTGACCGGGAGCTGCTGGAGACCTACCACGAGGGGCTAATCGGCACGGCCGGGTGCCCCTCGAGTGAGGTGCAGGTGCGCTTGCGCCTTGGCCAGTACGAGGAGGCTCTCAAGGCTGCAGGCGAGTTCCAAGACATCTTTGGTAAAGACAACTACTACTTCGAGATCATGGATCACGGGATCGAGATCGAGCGTCGAGTCCGCGATGAACTGCTGTCGATCGCTAAGAAACTGGGCGCGCCGCTACTCGCAACGAACGATTCCCACTACGTGACCGAAGATCAGCACACCGTCCAAGAGGCGATGCTCGCCCTGAACTCGGGAACCACGCTCACCGACCCGAACCGGTTCCGCTTCGACGGATCGAGTTACTACCTGCGCACGGCCGAGGACATGTGGAACACCTTCGGCCACCTCGAGGGCGCGTGCGAGAACACGCTGGAGATTGCCGAGCGCTGCAACATAACCTTCGATGAGAAGGCGAACTACATGCCCGAGTTCCCCGTGCCCGAGGGCGAAAACGAGGACTCGTGGTTCGTTCGAGAGGTCAATGCCGGCCTGCATCGACGCTATGGGTCGCAGATTCCCGACGACGTGCGCAAGCGCGCGGACTACGAGATGGACGTCATCGTCCAGATGGGCTTCCCTGGCTACTTCCTCGTCGTCTCCGACTACATCCGCTGGGCCCGTTCGCAGGGCATCCGCGTTGGTCCTGGCCGAGGCTCTGGCGCGGGCTCGATGGTGGCGTACGCGCTCGAGATCACCCAGCTCGATCCGATCAAGCACGAGCTACTGTTCGAGAGGTTCTTGAACCCCGAACGAATCTCGATGCCCGATCTTGATATTGACTTTGACGATTCGCGCCGCGATGAGGTGATCGAGTACGTCGAGAATAAGTACGGCCATGACAAGGTGGCTCAGGTGGTCACCTTCGGCACAATCAAGGCGAAGCAGGCACTCAAGGATGCGGCTCGAGTGCTTGGCTATCCCTTTGAGATGGGCGAGCGACTGACGAAGGCGATGCCACCGGCCGTCATGGCCAACGACATCCCGGTCAACGATCTGTTCAACACGGCCCATCCGCGCTACGCGGAGGCGGTGGAGATCCGTGACATGATCCAAAACGATCCGGATGCGAAGAAGATCTACGATCTCGCGTGTGGTCTCGAAGGCATGACGCGCCAAACGGGCGTGCACGCGTGTGCCGTCATTATGTCCTCCAAGCCGCTGACGGACGTCATCCCGCTGATGAAGAACAAGAAGGATGACCTGATCTTGACCCAGTTTGAGTATCCCGAATGCGAGGATCTCGGCCTGATCAAGATGGATTTTCTCGGGCTGTCGAACCTGACGGTCATCGAGGGAGCGCTGAAGAATATCCGCGCGAATGGCAAGGAAGCCCCGGATGTGGACACCCTGCCGCTCGACGACAAGAAGACGTACGAGCTTCTTGCCCGTGGCGACACGCTCGGTATCTTCCAGCTTGATGGCGCCGGCATGCGCACGCTCCTCAAGCAGATGAAGATGGATACGTTCGCCGATATCTCGGCGGTCTCCGCGCTGTACCGTCCCGGCCCGATGGGCGCGAACTCGCACACCAACTACGCACTGCGCAAGAACGGTATTCAGGAAAAGACACCGATCCATCCCGAGCTCGAAAAGGCGCTCGATCCCATCCTTGGATCGACGCACGGCCTGATCGTGTTTCAGGAGCAGGTCATGCGTATCGCCCAGCAGCTTGCCGGCTTTACGCTCGGACAGGCAGATATTTTGCGAAAGGCGATGGGTAAGAAGCAGGCGGCCGTTCTGCAGGAGCAGTTCCAGAGCTTTTCCGATGGCATGCGAAACAATGGCTTTTCGCAGAACTCGATCAAGACTCTGTGGGACGTCCTCCTGCCGTTCTCCAGTTACGCGTTTAACAAGTCGCACTCGGAGGCATATGCGCTGGTGTCCTACCAGACGGCCTACCTGAAGGCGCACTTCCCGGCCGAGTTCATGGCCGCGCTCTTGACCTCGAAGATGTCGGATAAGACGAAGGTGGCCACCTACCTCGCCGAGTGCCGACGCATGGGCATCAACGTGCTCGTGCCGGACGTCAACGAATCGCTCGCGGATTACGCCGCGGTTGGCGATGAGATCCGAGTCGGCCTGCGCGCCGTGCGCAACGTGGGTACGAATGTGGTGGAGGGAATCATGAGTGCCCGCGAGGAGAAGGGCCCCTTCACCTCGTTCCAAGACTTCCTCGACAAGATTCCGCTGTCTGCCTGCAACAAGCGCTCGATGGAGTGCCTGATCAAGGCCGGCGGGTTCGACAGCCTCGGGGAGACGCGCCGGGCGCTCGTGGCCATTGTGGACGACGCCATCGACGCCGTCACGCCCGTCAAGCGCAACGAGGCGGCTGGCCAGTTTGATTTGTTTGCTGCATTCGGTGGTGATCAGGGCGAGGGGCAGAGCTTCGACATCAGGATCCCAGACGTGCCGGAGTGGGACAAGCGCGAAAAGCTCAATTTCGAGCGGGAGATGCTCGGCCTGTACGTGTCCGACCATCCGCTATCGGGGATGGAGAACTTCCTGAACCGCGCGGCGGACACGACCGTCGTCGACCTCCTAGCTGACGAATCGCTCTCGGACGGCAAGCCCGTCACCATCGCTGGCCTCATCACGTCTGTGCAGACACGCATCACGAAGAAATCGGGCAAGGCGTGGGCGATCGCGACGATCGAGGACCGAACCGGCCCGATCGACGTGAACTTCTTCCCGAACACCTACCAGCAGGTCTCATCGATGCTGATCCCGGACACGGTGGTCGTGCTTGACGCGACAGTCTCCGTCCAGGAAGACAACCCGCTCAAGCTGTTTGCGCGGTCGATGACGCTGCCACCGGTGGGGGATATGGATCTGAACGTACCGGTCGATCTGATGATCGACGAGCGCACGTGTACAAGCGAGCGCCTCGATCGGCTCGCGGAAATCCTTCAGCGCTACCCGGGCGACTCGCTTGTGCGCCTGCACGTGAAGAACACGAGGAAAAAGACGATCGTTCAGCTCTCGGAGCAGTATTCAGTGGCGCCAGAGCCGAGTCTGTACACCGACCTCAAGGTGCTTCTTGGCCGCGACTGCATGGTGAATTAACGGCAAGGTCGCGGACTAACTGCGAGGTCGTGAACTAACGGCCGGCGAGTTACTGGGCGTCCTCGGTCACGCGGATGGAGTAGCCGCCAACGCTGACGACGTCGCCGTCGTCGAGCTTGTGGGAGCGGCGGGTCTCAACCTCGCCGTTGACGGTAACCTCGCCGACTTCGATGAGTTCACGGGCATGTGCCCCGCTTTCGGCGAAGTTGGCGAGCTTGACGAATTGGCCGAGTTTGATCGGCAGCCTGACGGGGAATTCTTCCATGTGCCTATCGTGCGTCACGGATAGCGTCAATAGCAACAGGGGTCGGCTGCTCGGGCTCGTCCTCGCCACCGATCGCTTCGATAACGGCGCGGTTTCCTCTGCGTGAGCGCCACACGAAGAAGGCGATGACTGCCGCGAGAACGACGACGAGCATGAGCGGCGAGCCTGCGACGGCGCTGATGGCCGCCTCCCAGACCGCCCATCCGATCGTCGTGTAAATGAGTGCCCAGGCCAGAGCGCCGGGGATCATGGCGGGGGTGTAGCGCGGCCACGGCATGCGAATGAGCCCGGCGCTCAGTTGAACGAGCGACTGGAATCCGACCGTGAGAAATGACAGCGGGATGATGGGCCAGCCGCGGCGCTGAAGCACGTCGATGGCGTTCTCTGTTGAGGGGGCGTGAATTCGATCGTAGAGCCGCAGGCGCCAGCCAGATTCGGGGCGTCCGCGGGTCATGATGAAGTTACCCATGTAGCGACCGATCCAGTATGTCGTTTGAGCGCGGGTGAAAGCGCCAAAGAACAGGAACAGATAAACGAACACGACTGGCCCGTTATTTATGAAGTCCATTATGGAATCGATCAAATTACTCACAGCGATACTGTACGCGACACCTCTGGCCGAACGCTAGTGACGCCTGCGGCTAAGCGGAGCAGTTTTCGCATAAACCGTATATTTCAAGGTCGTGCGACACTTGAGTAAAGGAGTGTCTCTTAGCGACAGTCTGCGTGAGCTCCTCGAGCGCGTCGATGGTAATCTCGACCGTCGTCCCACACGATCTGCACAGGAGATGGTGGTGGTGGCCATCGTGCTTGCAGTAGCGGAACAGCTGAACGTCGGAGTTTTCCTGACGCAGCACATCGACTGCGCCCTGATCGGCCATCGCCTGGAGGTTGCGGTAGACGGTGGCCAGCCCCACGCGTTCACCGCGCTCCACGAGCAGTTCATGGATCCGCTGCGCCGGCAGGAACTCGTTGGTTTCTTCGAGCAGCTCGCTGATCGCGCTGCGTTGACGTGTCATTCTCATCGGGCATCACGCTCGCTTGAGGCCGGCTCGGGAATCTCGCAGATCTCCCCGGCGTCGGCAAGCGGGGGAATCGCGAGTTCGGATTCGTGTTCGGGGTGCGGGTGATAGTGGTCGGTGCGCCGAGCGAGCCTGAGGAAGACCGGCCGGAGCAGGGCAACGAGACCGTAGATCGTCACCATGAGAACCACGATCGTGGCACCGGGGGACCACGGTTTGACGTATGTGACAGTCAGGCCGGTCAGCGCCGTGATCACGCCGATGATCATGGCCGCGTGCATCGTCGTCTTGAACGATCGCGTCACCGTCTGCGCGATCGCCACGGGCACGATCATGAGCGCCGAGACGAGGAGTGCGCCCACGATACGCATGGCGACGGCGACCGTCAGGGCTGCCGTGACCGAGATGAGGATCGACAGGAGTTGCGTGGGTAGCCCGGATGCCCGGGCAAATTCCTCGTCGTAGGACAGGGCGAAGAGCGATGGGCGAAGTCCGAGCCCTATCGCCAATATGAAGATGGCCAGAACGACGGTGAGGATCGTGTCGGTGCGCGTGACGGTGGAGATCGATCCGAACAGGTAGGAGTTCAGGTTCGACGTCGTTCCGCCGGCGATGCCGATAAGGAGTACGCCGCCCGCGATGCCGCCGTAGAACAGCATGGCGAGTGCGACGTCGCCCGAAGCGTGCCCGTGGGTGCGCATCCACTCGATGAGCAGCGCGCCCAGGACTGAGACGACGATCGCGCCGGGCACCGCCCATGCGTCGCGGTCAACGGCGCCCGCAGCGGAGGCGGCAAGCCATCCGAGCGCGACGCCGGTCAGCGCGACGTGGCCGATGCCATCGCCAAGGAGGGTCAAGCGCCGCTGGACGAGGTAGGTGCCGACGACGGGCGCGGACAGGCCCACCAAGAACGCCACAATCAGCGCACGCTGCATGAGCGAGGACTGAAGCATCTCGATGATCATAGTGGTCCCTCCATGTACGGGGAACGGAAGTGCGGGGGATCGTCACCGTGCTCGTGCTGGTGATCGTGATCCGGGTGGGCATGGTGGCCCGAGCCGCGCAGGTCAGAAATGTCTGTGGTGTGCTCGCGCACGCGGCCGCCGTCGAGAATGAGCGCCTCATCAACGAGGCCGAGGTACTCGTGGATCTCGTGCAGGACGAGCACGATGGTCTTGCCGCGATTGTGCTCCTCGTGCAGGACGTCCAAGATCGCCTGGCGCGAGTGGGTGTCCACGCCGGCGAAGGGCTCGTCCAAGATGAGCATGTCCGGATCGCGCACGAGCGCGCGTGCCGTCAAAATGCGTTGCTGCTGGCCGCCGGAGAACGTCTGGACCGATTCGTTGTAGCGGTGGGCAAGGCCCACCTTGTCCAGCGCGGCGATCGCCTTGTCCCTGCCCCCGCGGGGAGGGCGGAGTCTGTTGCCGTAGGCGAGCCCGCCAATGACGGCTTCGAGGGCCGTGGCCGGCACACCGGAGGTCGCGGTTACTCGCTGAGGTGCATATCCGATGCGCGCCCAGTCGACCTTCCGGCGCGAGGACAGGCTCTGCCCAAAGAGCTCAATCGTACCCGCACTCATGGGGATAGCCCCGACAAGTGCACGCACGAGCGTGGACTTGCCGGAGCCATTTGATCCGAGGATAGCTAGCGTGCGTCCAGTCTCGAGCTCAAAGTCAATCCCGAGCAGGATGTGCGCAGAGCCCAGTTGGACATGGACGCCGCTAGCGGATATTGCTGTGGTCAAAGTGTGTTAACAACCCATCGATTGGCGGAGGAGCTCCAAGTTTTGCTCCATGACTTCAACATAGTCTAGATCCGCATCGCGCTGAGTGGCAGCAGAGTCGAGAATCTCGACGCTGAGGCCAGCTTCATCGCCAATCGCGCTTGCCGTCTTCATCTCTCCGTCAGAGGTTGCAAACACGGTGTCAAGATCGTGCTCGCCAGCGAGTTCCGTAACTTCGCGAACGCGGGCGGGCGAGGGCTCGATCTCGGGATCGAAGCCAGCGATGCCGAGTTCAACCAGGCCATACTCGTTACCCAAGTACGCGAACGCCTTGTGTGAGACGAGGAAGGCATCCGTGCGGCACTGGAGTGCATCGATCGAGTTGAGATCGTCAACGAGACCCTGCAGGCGCTCCTTGACCGCGTCGCGGTTAGCCAGGTAGGTCTCCTCGTTCTCGGGATCGAGCTCGATGAGCTCAGCCACAACCTGATCGGCAGCGAGCATCATGCGGCCCGGATCGGTCCAGAAGTGCGGATCGTGAGTGCCGTGGTCGTGTCCGGCCTGATCATCGTGATCGTGGTCGTGATCGTCGTGCTCGTGCGCCTCGTCCTCGTGAGCGTGATCATCATGATCGTGGGCATGCGGATCGCCGGCCAGCTCGTCGTAGGGAAGAAGGTTGACGTACTCGCCGATGTTGACGGCATCCTTATCCGAGGCCGCGATGGCGTTGTCGATCGCGGGGGAGAGCTTCTCGACGTACAAAACGAGGTCGGAGTTCTCAAGATCCGCCACCTCGCGTGGGGAGAGCTCGACGCCGTGCGCATCGGCGCCCGGAGGAGTGAGATCGGTGATCGTCACATTATCGCCACCGATTTCCTCGACGAGGAAGGTAAGCGGGTAGAACGACGTCGTTACGGTGATCGTCGAATCGTCGACGCCGGCGGTGCCAGTGGTGCCGCCGCCGGCGTCTGTATCGGAGGAGCATGCGCTTAGAGCAAGCGCGCTCGCAAAACCAAGTGCTGAGAGTTTTGTTTTGGTCATGGGAACCATTCTCATTTAGTTGAGAATCGTTGTCAACTAGATTTCCCAGTGGTGGTGTGTCCCACAAACGCCCAATGGGGTGCGCCACCCGATTGCGCCTAGAATGATCGTGACCTTATGGCCACCGGGTTTCCGGTGAATGCTGCAGCACCCAGTTGTGGCAAGTTCGTCCGCATCATCCAGATGCGGCTAAGAAAGGAGCGAAACAGTGGCCAAACCGGCACCTTCGCGTCTCGACAACGTCATTAATCTCGCCAAGCGCCGCGGCTTTGTTTTTCAGTCGGGCGAAATCTACGGCGGGTCACGATCCGCATGGGACTACGGCCCCCTCGGCGTTGAACTCAAAGAAAACATCAAGCGCCAGTGGTGGAAGCGCAACGTTCAAGGGCGCCAGGACATCGTCGGCCTTGATTCCTCGATCATCCTTCCACGTCAGGTGTGGGAGGCCTCGGGCCACGTTGAGACCTTCTCCGATCCGCTCGTCGAATGCCTGAGCTGTCACAAGCGCCTGCGCGAGGACGAGCTCAAGGAAATCTACGCCAACAAGAACGACGTCTCGGAAGACGACGTCTCGATGGACGACGTGCCGTGCCCGAGCTGTGGCACCCGCGGTCAGTGGACCGAGCCACGCGCATTCTCCGGCTTGCTCAAGACCTTCCTTGGCCCCGTCGACGACGAGGCTGGGCTTCACTACCTGCGCCCCGAAACCGCGCAGGGCATTTTCGTCAACTTCGCCAACGTCATGACCTCGGCGCGCATGAAGCCGCCGTTCGGCATCGGCCAGACGGGCAAGTCGTTCCGCAACGAAATCACGCCGGGTAACTTCATTTTCCGCACCCGCGAGTTCGAGCAGATGGAAATCCAGTTCTTCGTGCCACCGGGCACCGATGAGGAATGGCATCAGACGTGGATCGACGAGCGCATGTCCTGGTACACGGATCTGGGCATCAACCCGGAGAACCTGCGCCTGTACGAGCACCCGAAGGAAAAGCTCTCCCACTATGCCAAGCGCACGGTGGACATCGAGTACCGCTTCGGCTTCCAGAACAACCCGTGGGGCGAGCTCGAAGGCATCGCGAACCGTACCGACTTCGATCTGACGAACCACTCGGAGGCCTCGGGTAAGAAGCTTGAGTACTTCGACCAGCAGACTGGTGAGCGTTACATTCCGTACGTCATCGAGCCGTCGGCGGGCCTGACCCGCTCGCTTATGGCCGTCCTCGTCGAGGCTTACGCCGAGGACGAGGCTCCGAACACGAAGGGTGGAGTGGACAAGCGCGTTCTTCTCAAGCTCGATCCGCGCCTGGCCCCGGTCAAGGCCGCCGTCCTGCCGCTGTCGCGTTCGGAGAAGCTCTCGCCGCTTGCGAAGGAGCTCGCCGCCGAACTGCGCCAGTACTGGAATGTCGACTTCGACGACGCCGGCGCGGTCGGTCGCCGATACCGTCGCCAGGACGAGATCGGCACGCCGTACTGCATCACCGTCGATTTCGATTCACTCGACGATCACGCTGTGACCATCCGCGATCGCGACACGATGGAGCAGATCCGCATCCCCGTCGACGAGGTGAAGGATTACCTCGCCGGCAAGCTCCTTGGCTGCTAGTGGACGAACAACCAGTTGTTGCCGGCTCGCATGCGCATTCGCATTCGGGCCGGCTCAACCTTGAACCCAAAGATCGCCGCAGGGTGCAAATCATCCTGTCGGCGAGCGTGGTGCCCATCGCCGTCGCCACGCTGATTGGCCTGTTGCTGCTGTGGCCGCGCGGGGAGACGCCCGTCGGCTCAGTTCAGCTCACGGACACCGGCGTGGAGATGGCCATCGGCGAAGTGTCCTCGATCGCTGAAACGGACGAGCTTGGCCAGACGATGGTGACGATGGTCGTCGACGGCGTTGAAGTTCCCGTCCACGTTCCCTTCGACATCATTGATAACGGGCTGGACGTCGGCGATCGCATCGAGGCGATGTTCAATCCAACGGCACTTGAGACGGGCACCCCGTACATTTTCGTGGACTTCGTCCGCGACGTCCCGCTGGGCGCCCTGCTCGCGCTCTACGTGATCGTCGTCTTGCTCGTGGCGCGAGTTAAAGGCCTGGCCGCGCTGTTCGGCCTAGCCGCCTCGCTCGCCGTCGTCGGTGCCTTCATGCTCCCGTCGCTCATGGTGGGCAAAGAACCGCTGTTGGTCGTAATCGTGGGCGCGTCGGCGATGATGTTCGCATCGATTTACCTTGCGCACGGCATTTCCATTCGAACGACGACGGCGGTGCTCGGCACGCTCGGAGGTCTCGTTATTACCGGCGTGCTTGCCGCGTGGTCGGTGGGGGCGAATAACCTGACGGGAACGCTCTCGGACGACGCGATCGCGCTCTATGGCCAGCTCGGATACTTGAAGATGAGTGACATCTTGCTTACCGGTATCGTGCTCGCCGGCCTCGGCGCGCTCAACGACGTGACGATCACGCAGGTCTCAACCGTGTGGGAGCTGCATTCGGCCAATCCGCAGGCCAGCCGCCGGCGGATCTTTAGCCAGGGCATGGTCATCGGCCGCGACCACATTGCCTCAACCGTGTATACGCTCGCGTTCGCTTACGTCGGCACATCGTTGCCGCTGCTCATGAGCGCCGCGCTCGTGGATCGCGGGTTCCTCGATCTCATGACGGTGGGCCAGATTGCCGAGGAGGTCGTGCGCACGCTCGTCGCCTCGATCGGGCTCGTACTTGCCATCCCGATGACCACCGCGATTGCCACGTGGCTCGCGCCCGTGGCGCCGGCGAAGAGGATTACGGCGCCGTGACGTCAGCATTTCCGCAGGCTCCTAAGCGCACCACCGCCGTCCAGTCCGGACCGGCGGCGGTACAGATCGGCGAGCTCACGCTGGGCACGCCCGTCATGCTTGCGCCGATGGCTGGCGTGACGAACCCGCCCTTCCGCCAGCTGTGCCGCGAGTTCGGCGAGCAGGCGATGCACGACGCGCAGGCAAAGGGCGATGTCCGCGAGCGACCCGGGAGCTACGCGCCCACCGGCCTGTACGTGTGCGAAATGATCACCTCGCGCGCGCTCATCGAACGCACGCCGGAAACGATGCGCATGATCGAGCCGGATATGGGCGACCCCGTGCGCTCGATCCAGCTCTACGGCGTGGCGCCCGCGGCAATCCGGGAATCCGTCCGGCTTCTCGTGGGCAACGGCTGGGCCGACCACATTGACCTTAACTTCGGCTGCCCGGTTCCCAAGGTCACCCGCAAGGGCGGGGGATCGGCGCTGCCGTGGAAGCACGATCTCTTCGCGGACATCGTGGCGGCGGCGGTCGAGGCCGCCCGGGCCGAATCCGGTGGGCTCGTGCCCGTCACGGCGAAGTTCCGCATCGGTATCGACGACGATCACGAGACGTTCCGTGACGTCGCTCGGCTTTGCGAGGACGCGGGTATCGACGGCCTGACCCTCCACGCGCGCACGATGACCCAGCACTATTCTGGTGAAGCACGCTGGAACGCGATCACCGAGCTTAACGAGATGACGGACCTGCCCGTGTTCGGCAACGGGGACGTATTCGAGGCCGAGGACGCCACCGCGATGATCGACGAAACTGGCGCGGCCGGCGTCGTGGTCGGTCGCGGATGTCAGGGCCGCCCGTGGCTCTTCTATGACCTCGTCGCGGCCGCGCACGGCTCAAACGCGCGCTTCACGCCGACGCTGGGTGAGGTTGCGCAGGTCATCACGCGCCACGCCGAGCTGTCCATCGAGCACTTCCGCGACGAGCACCGGGCGATGCGCGAAATGCGCAAGCACGTGGGGTGGTACATGCGCGGCTTTTCGGTGGGAGGTCAGGCTCGGCGCGATCTTGGACTCGTCGATTCGCTCGACGATTTGCGCGGCCAGCTGGATCGCCTCGACCTCACACAGACGTATCCCGAGGCGGCCGAGGGCAGGCGCGGGCGCGCCGGTGGCGAAAAGCGGCCACACCTGCCCGAATTCTGGCTGGATTCCCACGAATTGAGCCCCGAGCAGCGGGCAAAGATCCACGAGGCCGAGCTCGGAATCTCCGGCGGTTAGTGCCTAGCGCTGCACCCAGGCGACTTCACCGGGTGGCAAGACGAGGTTGGATCCGCTTTCTGGCAGCGCGATCAACGAGGACATCAGCACGCGCCCGTCATTTGGGATGTCGTAGCTGTAGGGACCGAAGTTCAACAGCATGCTCACTCGATCGTTGATGAGCCAGATGAAACCGTCGGCCGCTGTCGTGGTGTCGATGAGGACGTTGGCTTTGTGCATGCCGAGGGAATCGCGCATGCGCAGCGCGTGGCGCGTGGACGGGCTTTGCAGGTGCACATCCTTTTCGAAGTGCACGATGCCCGGCAGGTAACAGGTGGTGAGCAACAGGGCGGAGCGGCTGAGCTGGCCCGACACGTTGGTCAGGACCTCCCACGAGGCGTTCCACGAGGGCAACGCGCCCGCCGCGTCGAACATCTGGAAGGACGCCGAGGATTGCTCAAAATAGTTCTGCGCGGATAGCTGGGGGGCGCCGACCACCCTGAACCGGAAGACGTCGAAGTAGTCATCGAGTGCGCGCTGGGCGATCTCATCGAAGGAGGAGCCGCGAAGGCAAATGGACATGACGGCGTCGTCATTCATGAACTTCATCCACGCCTGCAGCTCGCGCACGTCCCAGTGTGTACTGTGCTGGGCGCCGGCGTTGGCCATCTGTTCGCCGAGTTCGAGGCCGTGTGCGCCCTTGTCGAACCACTGCGAGGCGATGGCGAAGCGTTCATCGATGGTGAGGTCCGCGGCGTCGCGAGCCGCAAACGCGTCGGGGCCGACGTTGGGCAGTATGCGGATGCCGCGCCGGTTCGCGCGGCGCATGACGGCGGCGGCGTAGTCCGGATCGTCGTCGGCAGACACGGCCGGCAGCGTGAGCACGTGCATGCCGTGGCGGGTCAGATGGGAGATGAGGTCGAGCGCCGCCTGAGTGGTGGGCACTTCCTCGGGTTTGGCGTGGTACCACAGATGGTGGTTAATCCACGGGCTCTCGTGGCGCGGCGCGCGGTGAAGGAGTGCCGTAGACGACACGTTTTCCACACCTTGATTAGCCACATCCTTATTGTGCCACGAGTTGCGGGTAAGGTTAATTTGTGAACTATTCCAGTTTCGATACCGCTCGGTGGTCGCCGGAGACGAAGAAGAACCCCTCTCGCACGGATTTCGAGCGCGATCGGGCGCGCGTGCTGCACTCCTCGGCGCTGCAGATC